>SKKZ01000236.1 GCA_007123455.1 Coriobacteriia bacterium
ATCAGGGCACCCGCGGCAATCGCCAACACATGGCCGATCAGTGCGGGGTCGAACGAGAGCACCGACAGGACCATGCCCGTCCCAGCCGTCATCAGGCCTGCACGTACCCATTGCAACGCCTGTGAGTGACGCCTTACCACCTTGGCCACCGCAGACCCCTCCCGTCGCGACAGCTACTTGGCTCAGTGTATACGAGCGGGTCCATCCTTGTCCGGGCTCGCACGGGCGCTCTACCGCGCGGATATCGACCGAGCGCAGCCCGTGCGCCGACATCATCGCGGAGAGACCCGGGTTCCCGCTGCTAGACGCGGTACCCTCCGCGCCGTAGAATACGGGGTGCGGCAGGCATGCCGGCAGCCGCGTGTCCCGGCAACTTCGATCCGGATGGACCCACATGCCTGGTCTCATCGTCGATGTGAGAAGGATCGGTCGGCGTTCGCGCGTGGGAGGGAAGGCCCGGCAGCTCGCCCGCCTCGCAGCAGCCGGCCTCGCTGTTCCGCCCGCCTGGGTCGTCCCGACCGCATCGCTGCAGGCCAGCGGCCCTGACGCCCGGCGCTTGAGTGCGGCACTCGCAGAAGTGCTAGATCCTTCGCATGAGTACGCCGTCCGCTCGTCGGCCGACGTCGAAGACCTCGAAACCCGCTCGTATGCCGGCCGGTTCGTTACCCTGCTCGGCGTCGCGGCAGAGTCGGTCACCGAAGCGGTCTACGAAGTAGCTTCCGCGACCGCCGATGACCCCGTTTCCTCCTACACGACTGCTCTCGGCGAGGGTGACGTGACGGTGGAGATGTCGGTCATAGTACAGCAGATGGTGCGTCCCCAAGTCGCCGGGGTGGTGTTCAGCCGCAATCCTGTGAGCGGCATCAAAGAGACCGTCATCGAAGCCGCGCCGGGCACCGCCGAGGACCTCGTTGCAGGCAGAGTCCATCCGCAACGCTGGGTACGCAAGCACGGGGAGTGGGTGCACTCACCCGAGCAACCTCTCCTGCCCGCTGAGATCGCATCGGAGATCGCCGACGGCGCCGAGCGCATCGAGAGACTGTTCGGATGGCCGATCGACGCGGAGTGGGCATGGGACGGCACTGTATGGTGGCTGCAAGCACGTCCCGTGACGGTGGGCACACAGGCGGCCGTCTACAGCAGCAAGATGGCCCGCGACATGTTGCCCGGCATCATCGTTCCCCTTGTGTGGTCGATCAACGGCCCGCTGAAGAGTGAGGTCTTCGTCCGATTCCTGGAAGATGTCTTCGGCCCCCTCGATGTGGAGCCTTCTGACCTTGCGACCCTCTTCCACTACCGCATGTACATCAACATCGGAGCGCTCTCCCGGCTGTTTGCCGAGTTCGGACTGCCCGAGGAGTCTCTCGAGATGCTCGCAGGCATGGAGAAGGGTGCGGGCATGCCCGGCATGCCGCGTCCGACACCGAGAGCCCTCAAGCGACTCCCCCGGCTCGTCTACTCCATCTGGAGCTTCTCACGGTTCGACCGGCGGCTTCGCAAGGCTCTGCCCGGCCTGTGGACTCGCAGTGCGGCCTTCGCCGACGAAGCGGATCCGTGGACGCTTGGCGCTGACGAGCTTCTCGAGCGAATGGAACGGCTGTACGAGACGGTACAGGATGTCGCCTATCACCACCTGGTAACACTGATGCTGATGCAGATGTACACCATGCGCCTGCGCAGCCGACTCGTGCGCAAGCGCGTGATCGAGAAGGGGTCACCGCTTCATCTCGCCCCTTCGGAACCATCACCTCATGATGTCGGTGCGGCACTCACCTCACTCGCTGTGCTCGCCGCGAGACAGCCCGAGGCGGTCCGCTCGATGCTGCGTGACGGGGATTTCGAGGGGTTGCGTGAGTGCAACGAGGGAAGCGAGTTCGTCGAAGCTCTGGACAGGTTCCTGACGGCCTTCGGGCACTTCTCCGATAGCGGCGTCAACTTCTCGAGCACTCCCTGGAGGGAGCAGCCCGGGTGCGTGCTCAAGATGATAGAGGCACAGGCTGCGATATCCGGACGAGCGGAGCGAGAGTCGGGAAACGGCGGTGCGCTGTCCCGACCCGAGCAGTTCGGCCGCGCCGGGCGCCGTGCTGCAGCATTCCATGTCTATCGTGAAGAGACCAGTTCGCTCTACGCCCACATCTACGGGCAATACCGGCCCCATGTGCTCGCTCTCGGACACCATCTCGTCGAGCGCGGAGCCCTCAAGGAGCGAAACGACATCCTCTACCTTACCCTCGAAGAAGTCCGGCGTGTGGTCGCCGGCTCCCTTGCACCGGGAGAGGCTCGCCTGATCGTCGACCAGCGGACCCGCGAGGTGGAGTTGGCCTCCGAGGGTGAGCCCCCCGAGGTAGTGGTGGGTGACGTTGCCGAGCTGATACAGATACCCGGTCGGCGCGTCTTCCGCGGGATCCCCTCATCACGCGGCCGGCACACCGGTCGCGTGGTGATCTGCCGAGGGATGGTAGACCTCGACCGCATCGCCGACGGAGATGTCGTGGTGGTGCCCTTCTCCGATGCGAGCTGGACACCACTATTCTCGCGGGCGGGCGCGATCGTCGCTGAATCCGGCGGGCTACTCTCGCACAGCGCGATCCTCTCGCGCGAGCTCGGTGTCCCCTCGATCGTCTCCGTCCGCGGAGCCCTTGCGATGGCTGACGGCTCGCTCGTCAGCGTTGACGGCTTCGAAGGCACCGTGACCGTGCTCGACACCGCATGACACCAGACGACAAGACAGGGAGCCCGCATGCGCATCTTTCGTAACGTGTTCCGGCGCAAGATGAGAGCGTTTCTCACGATCTTCGGAATCACCATCGGCGTGCTTGCGCTGGTAGTCATGGGTTCGGTGGCGGAGAAACTGCAGCTGCTCGTCGACGGCGGCGTGGAGTACTACGCCGACAAGGTCATCGTGACCGATGGCGCGACGTTCGCGGGCTTCGGTATGTCGCCCATCAGCGCGAGCCTGGTGGAGGACGCCGAGGAGATCGAGGGTATCGAACGCGCCTCGGCGATCATCAACTTCCTGCTCGATGATGACGTGACGACCATCAGCATGGGTACACCGCCTATGGTCGAAGCCACGGACTTCCGCAACGTCGGCTACCAGGACTTCGTGACACCGGTCGCCCAAGGGCGCGACCTCGAGACGGGGGACGAGGGCAAAGTCGCGGTGGGCGCAGACCTCGTCAATCAGCTCGGAGCCGAGGTCGGAGGCACCGTTGAGATCCGGGGCGAGGAGTTCGAGGTGGTAGGCATCTACGCGCGCACCCTCTCGGCACCGGACGCCGCAGTCGTCATGACGCTCGAAGACGGCCAGCGGATCTTCCTCGAGACACTGCCCGAGACTATCCGGGAGAACATCGATGCCGACGATCTGGCCACGAGTATCGTCCTCTTCCCCGACGAAGGCCTCGACCCTGACGAGATGACCGACGTGGTCGCCGAAGAGCTCGGTGGCGACTACAACGTACAGGGGCCCGCAGGCTTCGAGAGATTCGTGAAGGAACCGCTCGCGATCTTCAACTACCTCATCTACACCGTCGCGCTTATCGCGCTCGTCGTCGGGACGTTGTCGATCATCAACACGATGACGATGTCCATCTCGGAGCGCACACGCGAGATCGGGGTGCGCAAGGCGATCGGCGCTACACGGGGTGCCATCATGCGGCAGTTCATCGCTGAAGCGGCACTCATCGGATTGTCCGGCGGCCTCCTCGGGCTCGGACTCGGTGCACTCGTCGTGTCCTCCGCGAACGCTTCGGATGTCTTCGGAACGACCCAGCTCTTCCTCCTGACGTCGAGGCTCGCTCTCGGATCGGTACTCTTCTCCCTCGTCTTGGGGGTCTTGGCCGGCCTGTACCCGGCGTGGCATGCAGCACGACTCAAGCCAGTCCAAGCACTCCGGTACGAGTAGGGGGAGCACCATGACAACGGCACTCGCGATCAACGGCGTCACCCGTCGCTACCGCCTCGGCGCCGACAACTACGTCCATGCTCTGCGAGGCGTGAGCCTCGAGGTCGAGGATGGAGAGATGGTGGCGATCATGGGGCCTTCAGGCTCCGGCAAATCGACCCTCATGCACATCGCAGGCGGGCTCGACGTGCCCGACAGCGGGGAGGCGTGGATCGAGGGCACGCGCATCGACACACTGAGCGACCGCAAGCTCACTCGACTGCGCAGCAAGCGAGTCGGGTTCGTCTTCCAAGGTTTCAACCTGCTCCACACACTCACTGCCAAGGAGAACGTGGCGCTCGCTGCCGAGTACGCCGGACTCTCGAAGCGTGATGCCGCGCAGCGCGCACAGGAGTTGCTCGGCATGCTCGGCCTGCGCGAGCGCATCGGTCATCGCCCGGCCGAGCTCTCCGGCGGCGAGCAGCAACGTGTGGCGGTTGCGCGCGCTCTCGTGAACGATCCGTGCATGCTGATGGCCGACGAGCCGACCGGCAACCTGGACAGCGTCACCTCCGCCGAGATCATGGATCTGCTCGCCCGGGTCAATGTCGAGCAGGGCATGACGATCGTACTCGTCACCCACGACCACGGGGTCGCGAACCGCTGTCGACGACTCGTGGAGATGCAGGACGGACTCATCGCGAACGACGGAGGGGAGCAGGGGCTGTGAGCGACTGGATCCCCTATCTACTCGCTGCGCTGCTCGGCTACCTCATCGGCTCGATACAGCCTGCGCGCATCGTCTTCGGCAGACTGCGGCCGGGAACCGGACCAGAGCTGATACGAACTCCGACGACCGACGGGGAGGCCGAACTCGTCTCGCACGCGGTCGGCGCCACCAACGTGATGATCGCGTTCGGCCCGCGGTGGGGCGTGCTGACCATGGTCCTCGATGCGACGAAGGCGTTCCTGCCGGTCCTGGCGGTACTGCTGCTCTTCCCGGGCGAGTCGTATCACCTTGTGCTGGCCACGGCCGTACTCGTCGGACACCTGTGGCCGATCTGGTACGGCTTCTCCGGCGGTGGCGGCAACTCGAGCATCATGGGCATGCTCCTGGCGATCAGTCCTGTAGGCCTCGTCGTGACCCATATCGGCGGCATGCTCGTCGGCAAGATCGTGCCGACGTTCGCGTTCCTCGGCGGCGTTGCGCTCACGATTCCCTGGTTCGCCTGGCGCGACGGCGTCTTCAGTCCGGAGGCGGCATTCGCGGTCGCCATCACGGTCGTCTACGTGGTCGGCCAGCTACCCGAAGCGGCGCAGATGCGCAGGCTCAAGCGCGAGGGCCACGAGCTCGATGTCGAACACGTGATGCGACTGATGAAGGGCTCGGCAGCGACGGGGCGGCCCGGCGCTGAGGTCGCGGCCGAACGGGATAGGACGCGGGGCAGGGCCGAGAACACGGAGTAGGATCGGCACGGAGGTGCGAAGCTGGTGGACATCCTGAATCTGCTCTTGGTCACCGCCGCAGGGTTTGTTGCAGGCTTCATGCTGGTCGAATACCTGACGGTACACCCGCTCGTGATGGGCCGGGCGATGCTCTTCGCCACCACCGCCTTCATCACCACCGTACTGCTGGCGGCGCTTCGATTCAGCGGAGCGATGCTGCTTGTGGCTTCAGCGGTGGCTTTTGCCGCGCTCACCATCGGTTACCTCGTCCGCGCCCGGAGTGTGCTCTCACGCGAAGACCCACGTCTCGTCCCCGGACTGCAGCCCCCCGATCCGGACAGCCGGACCGACCGGACCGCCGTCGTCTACTTCACGCATGGCGAACCGGAGACGTTCGACCCGATCGGCTGGATCAATCAGTTCCGCGAGTTCGACGAGCAGGGGATCGCGTTCGTCCCGTTCCCGATAAGGCCGATCTTCATCTACAAGCTACGCCGGTCATACCTCCGTGTCGGCCGAAGCAACCACCGGCAGATGCACTGCCGAATGTGCCGGCTGCTCGAGGCCCGGCTTCGCTCGGCCGGTCATGAGGGGGTCCGCGTATACGTATCCTTCCTCGACGACGAACCTCGTCCCGACGCAGCCCTGATACAGGCGATAAACGACGGGGCGAATCGCGTGATCGTGGCCGAGGTGTTCACCACCGTGTCGAATCACACCGCGCAGGGCAAGGCGCTCATCGCGGCGGTACCGGTATCCGATCTCGGCATCGAGGTGGTTCACACGTGCCCGCTGTGGAACTCGGCAACTCTGCACCGCATGTTCCTCGATAAGGTCGAGGCGGCGACCGGGGACACGGACCGCTCCCGAATCGGCGTGCTGCTAGTCGGATACGGGCAACCTGACGAGTGGGATGTCGAGTTCGCCACCGAGACCGAGCAGGAGATCGTGTTCAGGCAGTCGGTCCTGGACTTACTCGTCGAGAACGGATACCTGCCGGAGAATCTCAGCATGGCCTGGATGATGTTCAAGCAGCCTCGGCCGGTCGAGAAGGTCGAGGAGCTCGTGGCGCGCGGAGTGGAGAAGATCCTCTACTTCTCGGCAGCCATCAGCGCCGACTCGCTCAGTAGCCAGAGTCACGTTCCCGAGATGCTGGAGAGGGCCGAGGTTCCCGGGTCCGTCGAACTCGTCAACCTCGGCGCGTGGGACGACCATGACCTCACGATCGAGGCGATCTTCGAACGCGTCGAGCCGATGCTGCGTACCGGACGTTCCGGGGTGCCGGGACTCGTGAGCATCTGCGAACCCGGGACCGGCGATCGGATGACGGTGAATCCCGGAAAGAGAGGGGCGTGATCATGGAGTACACACTCCCGCTGGCCCTCTACGATTTCCTACCGGTCGCTTTCACTGCTGTGGGACTTTACTGGCTCACACGCATGGTCGTCTTCATCAGCCCCGAGCTTGGCCGGACGGTCGCTTTCGGCTCACTCCTGGTGGTGACCGGGGGCACCGCCAAGGCACTGTGGAAGCTCGTGATGGCAGCAACGGGCGGCGCACTCGACATCCGCTGGCTCGACAACAGCCTCTTCCTCTTCATGGCCCCCGGGTTCC
>SKKZ01000055.1 GCA_007123455.1 Coriobacteriia bacterium
ACGATGGAGAGCCAGAGCGAGTAGTTGTGTCCTATCACAGTGCCGAGCACGACTGCCTGCGGCCCGATGACGGCGACCGCCACAAGAGCCGCCGCACGAGTGCTCCACTCCACGCCACCGGCGGGGAGTGCGGGGTCGACCATCATCAGCGGCAGCGTGACGACCGCCAGCGTCGGCAGGAAGCCCTTGAGCGCGTCGGCGAGCATCGCAACAGTGAACCAGATCCACGACCCGGTCGTACGCCGCACATTCATCGCTCCCACGTTGCCGGTGCCGTGCTCGGTGATATCCTCGCCGCTGACCGTCCGGACGATGATGTAGGAGAAGGGTACCGATCCCGTAAGGTACGCGGCGATTGCCAGGAGCACGATCGGCCACAGTAGCAGGGGCAGCGTCCCTACGCCGGCCTCCTGGACGAGCGCGAGGAGTGACATCCGCATTTCTATACTCTGGGTGACGAGTTCGAAGACGGACATGCGTCACCACCTTTCCGGGACGACAACCTGTAGAGCTTGCGGCACCACCGAGATCTCATAGCTGGCGGCCAGCGTGACCTCACCGTCGACCTGTCCCTCGATCGGAGTTCCGGACTCTATCCGCACCGACCGATGGCGAGCGAGAGTAACCGGGCGCATCCACCCGTGGTGACCGATCACGACGAAGGGCATTCGCAGAAGCGCGCCAACGAGTCCGACGCGTCCGATGATACAGATATCGAGGAAGCCGTCGTCCCGTTGTGCCCCCGGGGTTATTCTGAAGCCCCCGCCGTATGTCGGCCCGTTCGTGGCGGCGACGAGCAGCAGTTCGCGTTCTACAGGTTCGCCGTTGTCGAGGCTGACCATGACGTGGTGAGTGTGGAACTGCTTGAAGAGGACGATTATGAGGGCCCGAAGGTAGAGCATGATGCCCGACCAGCCGGTGGTGGTTTTCAGTTCGACAGCTTTGGCGGTGACGCGGGCATCGAGCCCGACGGCGATCGAGTTCGCGAAGTACACGCCGTTGATGAGGCCGACATCGACTACGGCCCGGGTACCGCCGACGAGCTGACACGCCGCGGTGGTCAGGTTGGCCGAGATGCCGAGGGTGCGTCGGTAGTCGTTACCCGATCCGGTAGGGAGTAGGGCAAGGGCCGGGCGCGCCTCGGCGGGAATCTGCATCAGACCGTTCAGGACCTCGTGTACAGTCCCGTCCCCACCGACGGCGACGACGGTATCGTAGCCGCGCGCATCACGTGCGAGTTCGATAGCGTGTCCGGGCATCTCGGTGCGAAGCAGATCGTATTCGACCTGGCCGTCGAGGAGTCCCGAGACGACCGGGATCAGGTCGCGTGTCACTCCGTGTCGCGCGGCCGGATTCACGATGACGAGGGTCCTGCCGAGCACCGCATCCTCCCAGTTCTGCGTCGCTGTGCGACCTCTTCCGGCCCTGGTGACGTCGCGGTCGGTGTGATAGAGTGCGGTGCGCTCGCCCTCGTAGCTCAGTGGATAGAGCGTCTGCCTCCGGAGCAGAAAGTCACAGGTTCGAATCCTGTCGAGGGCACCAACCGATCGCAACTCACGGTCCGGTCAAACCGGGCCGTGTTTGACTTCGATCCGTACCGGGCCGTTGCACAACACGATCCCGGTACGGATCGGTCTCCTCCTATGACTCTTTGTCCGCCTGCGCCTGCTCGACGACCTTCTTCGCCATCTCGAACGGGACCTCGGCATATTCGTCCACCGAGATCGTGTACGTACCCGTGCCGCTGGTGATGGACCGGAGGTGCGGTGAGTAGTGCACGACTTCGGCGTAGGGCACCTGCGCCTTGATGGACTGGATGCCCGCCTCCGGGGAGTCCATCCCGAGTATGCGTCCGCGCATCGAGCTGATATCGCCCATCACCGTACCCGCATACTCATCGGGAACCTGGATCTCGAGCGTCGCGATGGGCTCGAGCAGGATGAGCTCGGCCTTGTCGGCGGCGGCTTTGAACGCGATACGAGCAGCGGTCTTGAACGCGATCTCGGAGCTGTCGACCGAGTGGTATGAGCCGTCGAATACGGCTGCCTTGATATCGACCAGGGGGTACCCGGCGAGTACGCCGTGGACCATCGTGTCCTGGATACCCTTGTCTACGGCAGGGATGAACTGACGCGGTATCTTGCCCCCGACGATCTCGTCGATGAACTCATAGCCCTTGCCGGGGTTCGGCTCGAGGCGCAGTGAGCAGTCCCCGAACTGACCGGAGCCGCCTGTCTGTTTCTTGTGGCGCCCCTGGGCGGTGGCGCTCTTGCGGATGGTTTCGCGGTAAGGGATCCGGATGTCGAGGATTTCCGCCTCGACGTGATAGCGGTCGCGCAGATGGGCCAGCGCGACGTCTATCTGAACGTCACCGAGGCCCGAGAGCACCGTCTGATGCGTCTCCTCATCCCTGTTGAGATGCAGGGTGGGCTCCTCCTCTACGAGCTTGTTGAGGGCAGTGCCGAGTTTGTCCTCGTCCGCCTTGGTCTTCGCCTGGATGGCGACGGGATAGAGCGGTTCGGGGAACGGGAGCGGGACGAAGCTCACGGACCCGTCTGCGGAGAGCGTGTCGCCGGTGACCGTGTCGGAAAGCTTAGGCAGCACCGCGATATCACCGGCCGGGACGGCTTCGACATCGGTGGCGTCCTTTCCGACCACCTTGTACACGCGTCCGACGCGTTCCTTCTTCCCGGTCCGTGAGTTGACGAGCTCGGTGTTGGGGGTAAGGGTGCCTGAAACGATCTTCACGTAGTTGATCCGGCCGATGTAAGGGTCTGAAAGTGTCTTGAAGACGAATGCGGAGACGTCTCCCTCGGCAGAGACTTCACGACTTCCGCCGTCGGCGGTCGGGATCGCTCCATGCGCCGTGGGGGGCGGGAAGAACGACACGATCTCATCGAGAAGGTCTTCCACGCCGTGAAGCTCGGTCGCGGACGTGACGAACACCGGGACGAAGATGCCTTGGTAGATGGCCTTGTCAAGCAAGGTCTCGAGTTCTTCCTGGGTCAGCCGCTCACCCTCGAGGAGATACTTCTCCATGAGAGCATCATCCGCCTCGGCTACGAGCTCGGTGAGCTTCTCGCGTGCACTCTCGGCAGCGGCCTTGAAGCTGTCGGGAATCTCGGTGATCTCTTCGACGTCACCCTCATGGTGGTATGCCTTCATGCGGATGACGTCGATGACGCCCCGGAAGTCCGACTCGGCACCCATGGGCATCTGGACGGCGCCGATCCGGTGGCCGAACTTCTCCTCGAGTGTCGCCATGACGGAGTCGAAATCGGCGTTTTCCTTGTCCATGCGGTTGATCAGCACTGCCCGGGCGATGCCCATCTGGCCGGCAATCCTCCACAGACGCTCGGTCTGGACCTGAGGGCCGGAGACTGCGTCAACGACGAAGAGGGCCATCTCGGCAGCGGCCATTCCGGCGATCGCGTCACCGAGGAAGTCTGCGTAGCCAGGCGTGTCGATGATGTTGATCTTGACACCCTTGTGCACGACAGGGGCGAGCGAAAGTCCGATGGAGTTCTTGCGACGGATCTCCTCGGGGTCGTAGTCGAGGTTGGAGTGCTCCTCGTCGACGCTGCCGAGTCGGTGGGTCACTTTGGACAGAAAGAGTATCGCCTCGGCGAGCGATGTCTTGCCCGAGCCTCCATGACCGACGAGCGCTACGTTTCTAACTTTGTCCGTTGCGGGTGCACCCAAGTACATCTCCTCCTTGATCGTGTGCGTCTTGGAACGAGAATCCTGGTATCTACACCGCGACTGCGCGCGGTAGCATCCCTGGCGACAGCATACCCCTTATCCGCCTCCGGCCACACTGCTAGAATGACACACTGTGCGCGGGGATTCGCGGCACGGAAGAGCCCAAGTGACGTCCGGCGAGAGGACAACAGTAGGCATGCGCGCCATCTACCCTGTACTTCTGCCAGTTGCCCTCGCCATCCTTCTCGTGGGCGCCGTCGTCGCTCTGCCGGGTTGCTCGGCAGCCACCGAACAGCCTGCTCCGACCGCGCCACCGGCCGACACACCGGCCGAACAGGCCGAGACCGAACCAGCCGTACCTGAGGAGGAAGCCTTGTATACCGCCGAGTACACGCCTGACGGGACCGAGATCGCCGTCATCACCACAGCGAAAGGCGTCATCAAGTTCGAGTTCTACGGCGAGGACGCCCCGAACACAGTCGCTGCTTTCATCGAGCGCGCGGAGGAAGGTTTCTACGACGGGACCAAGTTCCATCGGGTAGAGCCCGGTTTCGTTATTCAGGGCGGAGACCCGCTTTCCAAGACCGATGACCCTATGGTCGGCACCGGCGGGCCGGGCTATCGCCTGGGCGCCGAGTTCAACGACAGAAGCCATCTTGACGGGACCGTTGCGATGGCTCGCTCGCAGGATCCCGATTCCGCGGGTTCGCAGTTCTACATCTGTCTCGGTCCGCAACCGTTCCTTGATGGTCAGTACACGGTGTTCGGTCAGGTAGTCGAGGGCATGGATGTCGTCAGGCAGATCACCGCAGGCGACGAGATGCAGTCTGTGCGCATCGAGCGTTCCGAGTAGACAGGCATATCGTGGACCAGGCTCGCTTCGAGGAAGGCCAGGCGGCCTACGCCGCGAAGGACTATCGCGCCGCAGCAAAGGCGTTCCTTTCGGCTGCTGACCGTGGCGAGGGGAGCGGTGTCGCCCATCATATGGCGGGCAATGCGCTCGTCAGGCTACGCCGGTTCGCGGATGCGGTGACCGTCTACCGCCAGGCCCTCAATGATGAGAGTTATGACAAGAGAGGCGCCATCTATGCGAATCTCGGGGCGGCCCAATCGGCCCTGGGTGAGTATGCTGAGGCGGTGAAGTCGTACGACGAGGCTCTGGAGGACCTGGAGTACACCTCACAATATCGTGCGCTGCAGGGCAAAGCGGGTGCGCTGTTCGAAATGGGCCGCATCGAGGACGCCGCGGTGGCATATCGTCAGGCTGCTCTCGACAGCGACAATCCCGACCCCGGCAAAGCCCTCAACAACCTCGGTCTGTGCTTCATGGCCCTGGACCGACCCACGGATGCCGTCGAGGCGTATCGGGCAGCTCTCGGGTTCGACACCTACACCGGGCGCGGTCGCGCGCTCGCCAACCTCGGCATCGCCTATCACGCCATCGGTCGGTACCAGGATGCGGTAAAGGCGTTCGAGAAGGCGAACTCGATGCACGGCCACGAGCTGCCCGAGGCTGCCCGCATCGCATATCTGGAGAGCCAGGAGCGGCTTCGCCCGGTTTCGGACCGTCAGATCGTCGAAGGGTGGAGCACTGGTGAGATGCCACCGGCCGTTGCCTCTCCCGCGGACTCCGGGTCGATCGACGATGTCGCGGACTCGGAGTCGTCGCCTGACGCTACGACCTCCATGCCTCATGCGAGCAGTGAAGACGTACAGGCCTTCTTCAACATGACCGACGATGAGATGCGCGAGCGTGATCGTGAGGCACGGCGCACCGAACGTCGTCTCAGGAAGGGCGACCGGAATCCCTGGACCACCATCGCCATGATAGTGGTGGCCGCCGCCCTCCTGGGTGGCGGGGTCGCGGCTCTGTTCATGGCGGGAATCGGATATCCGACCCAGCGGATGACGGTCAGCGGGATGCTCGAGGCTCATGCGAGCGGCGAGCCCGTCGCCGTGCACTGGGTGGCGGTGCCCACGTCCGATGTGGACAGGGAGATGGCGAAGCTGCCCCCGATGACTGACTTCGTCATCGAGAGCGTGGAGCGCTCGCCGCGGACCTCGCACGTTGCCGTGACGATCACGCCCGAGAGCGGCGCGCCGCTCAGTTACGAGATCACCCTGGCCCGTGAAGGTGTGGGCTGGAAAGTGACAGGTGTGGAAAACGACTGGAGGTCCACGGGCGGCGGCTCTTAGAAGGGGCTCCGGTGGTCACACCGACATGCCCGCATGCTTGACCGGGATGCAGGTCACGATGGAAGGACGAGCGTGGAACAGAAGACGTACATCATGATCAAGCCGGATGCCGTTGCGCGTGGACTGGTCGCTCCGATCATCGCGCGCTTCGAAGCATGTGGCCTCAAGATCGAGCGAATGGAACTCGGCTTCGTCACGCGAGAGCAGGCCGAGGCGAACTACGCCGAGCATGAGGGCAAACCGTTCTACGCCGGACTCGTCGCCTATATCACTTCGGGGCCTGTGGTGAAGATGGTTCTGTCCGGTCCGGAGGCCGTACTGGTCTGCCGCAAACTGATGGGCGCAACGAACCCGCGTGACGCGGCACCCGGAACCATTCGTGGTGACTTCGGGCTGACCCTGGACGCGAACATCATCCATGGTTCCGATTCACCTGAATCGGCTGTCCGGGAGATCGACATCTTCTTCGGCGCCTAGTGCCGTGCACCGCGATACGATGTCATGGGCCGCGCAGACGCTGATGCCGGCCTTCGGTGTCGGTCGCTGACTCATAGCAGGATTGTGTGTAATCTGGTCGAATCTGGCTTTCATCGCCTGATGTGACCGATGAGGGGACAAAGCGTAGTGCCCACTCGCGTCTTCAAGGGCGGGATACACCCCGCCGACCAAAAGGACGCCACGAAGGGTCAATCCATACAGCGTGCGCCGGTACCGGAGACTCTCACGGTCCCGCTCTCGCAGCACCTCGGCGCGCCATGTCTTCCGAGCGTTGCGAAAGGCGACCGGGTCACGCGTGGCCAGGTCATCGGCGACGTGGATGCGATGGTGAGCGCTCCGATCCATGCGCCGGTCGATGGCGAGGTCACGAGCGTGGGGCCGGTGCTCCTCGCATCCGGAGCGCGCGTGTCCGCGATCTCGATCACTCCCGATGAGGCACAGGATTTCGAGCGGTTCGAGCAGGTCGACCGCGGTGGACAGATACAGGATGTAG
>SKKZ01000067.1 GCA_007123455.1 Coriobacteriia bacterium
CAACTCCTCGAAGACGCCGAGTGTGACGCCGCGCGGGTGCGCGAGGCGGGTGAGGTCATGAAACAGGAGATCGACCGCCTCGACAAGGTCATAAAGGCGCTCCTTGACTTCGGTCGTCCCAGCAATCCGACGATGATGATGACCGATCCCCGTGACGTACTTGCCGATGTCGTGTTGTTCACAAGCCGGTTTGCCGGTCAGTCCGATGTGGTCATCTCGGAGCAGTACGTCGCCGACCTGCCCCGCGTGATGGCAGATCCGGATCAACTCAAGCAGGTATTCCTGAATCTCATCACCAACGCGGTGCAGGCGATGGAGGATTCCGGTGGCACGATCGCGCTCTCCGCCTTCGAGCAGGGAGACTTCGTTGTCGTGACGGTAGAGGACACCGGGCCCGGGATTCCTCGCGAGGAGATGGGAAAGGTGTTCGACCCGTTCTACTCGACTCGTGATGCGGGCACCGGCCTGGGACTTACCATCGTGCACCGGATCATCGATGAGCACGATGGGCATATCGAAGTTGAGAGCAGCCTGGAGGGCACGACGTTCCGGGTCTCTTTGCCGGCAGCTGTCGAAGACGAACCGATGGAGGGCTCCCGATGACCGGACGAGTTCTTGTTGCGGACGACGAGAAGAACATGCGCTGGGTGCTTGCTCAGGCTCTCGAGGGCGAGGGATTCGAGGTTTCCCAGGCCTGCGATGGCAAAGAAGCACTGGCCGCCATAGAGGAGTCCGAGCCGGATCTCATGGTGCTCGATCACAGGATGCCCAAGCCCGACGGGATGGAAGTCCTGCGCCGCCTCCGTGCCGGCGGCAGCACCTTCCCTATCATCATGCTCACCGCGCACGGCAACGTGGAGCAAGCCGTCGAGGCGATGAAGGCCGGCGCGAACGAGTACCTGACCAAACCGTTCGACCTCGAGGAACTCAAGCTAGCCATCGAGAAGGCTCTCAAAGTCCGGGGACTTGCCGCCGAGGTACAGCGGTTGCGCGAGGAACTCGATCGGGAGTACGACGTAGAAGGCATCGTCGCTGCCGAGCCGCGGATGATGGGGGTCATCGAGAACATCCGCAAGGTGGCGCCGACCACGGCTACGGTGCTCATCTACGGTGAGTCCGGGACCGGCAAGGAGCTTGTGGCCCGTGCCATACACAGTCTCTCCGAGCGCGCAGCCCGCCCGTTCGTTTCCGTAAGTGCGGGCGCACTCCCGGAGACCCTCCTCGAAAGCGAGTTGTTCGGCTACGAGAAGGGCGCTTTCACCGGGGCGGTGACCGCGAAGCCGGGTCGGTTCGAGCTGGCCAACGGAGGCACACTCTTCCTCGATGAGATCGGTGACATCACGCCGGGGGTGCAGGTCAAGCTCCTCAGGGTGCTCCAGGAACGCCGTTTCGAGCGCCTCGGCGGGACCAGGAGCATCGAGGTCGACGTACGGGTGGTCGCTGCCACCAACCGAGACCTGCAGCAGCTCATCGCTGACGGAACGTTTCGTGAAGACCTCTTCTACCGGCTGAACGTCGTCCCGGTTACACTTCCGCCGTTGCGCGCACGGACGAGTGACGTCCCCTTGCTCGTCGCGCACTTCCTCGACAAGTTCAATGCGGGGGCGAAGACGATCTCACCCGAGGCAATGGAAGCGCTCGTGACGTATCAGTGGCCGGGCAATATCCGCGAGCTCGAGAACACGATCGAGCGCATCGTGATCCTCACACAGGGAGACGAGATCGGTATCGATGACCTGCCGCTCGAGATACGTCTGAACTCCGGCGCATGTGCACCTCCTGCGCAGGGATTCACTCTTCCCGAGGACGGAATAGACCTCGAGGAAGTCGAACTCGATCTGGTGCGCCAGGCACTCAACCGGACTGGTGGGAGCGCGCCGAAGGCAGCGAAGCTCCTCGGCCTTACCCAGAAGACTCTCGAGGCGAGGATGCAAAGGCTCGGGCTGTGAGACGCCCGTGCTTGGCATGAGTGTTGCACGCCCGGGGGCATCGCAGCGCATCCTGCCCGGGAGTCCGCATGGCGCGCGAACCGGACATACGCACAACGATACTTGCCGGCTTGGCCCTCGGCATCCTTGTGCTTCTTGCCGTAAGCGCCCTGGCTATCTCCACGTCGCGACAGGCCTCGACGACGCCGGTCTGGAGTGCCGTGTTGATCATGGGCACTCTGGCGGCTCTCGTCGTGCTACTCATTCTCGAGCCGCAGTCCGGGTCCGAGTCCGAGGAGCGGGAACTAGTGATATCGTCGTGTCCCGCCTGCGGCAAGTCCACGATCGATGAGTGGAGGCTCTGTCCACACTGCGGGCAGATGCTTGAATGTGACATGTCGATTCCGATGCGAGGAGACCGGACACATGGCTGAGTCGAAGATCGTTCGCTTGATGACGACGGGAATGCACTGCGGGTCGTGCGCCATGCTCATCGACATGACCCTCGGTGATCTCGAGGGCGTATCCGAGGTCAAGACCGATTATGCCTCGGGAATCTCATCGGTGACCTTCGACCCGGACGTGCGCTCCGCTGATGATCTCATCGCCGCGGTCCGCTCGGTAGGCTACGAGGCGACACTCTCGGAGGCGTAGGCGCCCCGCATTGCGCGCTGATACCCCTACCGGTATAATCTCACATCGTTACCCGTGCTAGCAGCAGGGAGGTAAGCGATGGAGGTTGGATCGATCGGCTTCGCGGTGGCGTTTGCCGCCGGTGTCGTGTCGTTCCTGTCGCCGTGCGTCCTGCCGCTGTTACCCGGATACCTGTCGTTCATGACCGGCATCGCTGTGAGCGACCTCGGATCCGAACGCTCGTTTAGGGCCGTGCTCGGACCGTCCCTACTGTTCGTAGCAGGCTTCACCGCAGTGTTCACCGCGCTGGGTGCGTCGGCCTCGGTCCTGGGCTCGTTCCTCCTGGACTACCGTGTGTTCTTCGAGCGGCTCGCCGGCGTCTTGATCGTCGGGTTCGGGATTCTGATGCTCGGGTTGATCAGGGTTCCGTGGTTGTACGGAGAGGCGCGGGTCGACATGGGCAAGGCCCGTACTTTCGGACGGGGGGCGGCGTTCGTCATGGGTGCGGCGTTCGCCTTCGGGTGGACCCCGTGTGTCGGTCCTGTCCTCGGTGCAATCCTCGCTCTCGCGGGCACGTCCGCTGATGTGGGCCAGGGTGCGGCACTCCTCCTCGTCTACTCGCTCGGGCTCGGCATCCCATTCGTCGCTACCGCATTGCTCTTCGGCACCGCCGGTCCGTTTCTGGCGCGACTCAACCGACATGCGCTCGTCATCAACAGGGTCGCGGGCATCCTGCTCATCACGGTCGGCGTCCTGATTCTGAGCGGGCGCTTCTCCGCACTCGTCGGGGCTCTGACCAACGTGCTCCCTCAGGTCGCCCTCTAGCGGTTGGTGGCATCGGGTCCGTGCTTTACGATGGACGCGGGCGATGACCGGATGGCAGAGCGGGTGAGAGCTGGATGATGAGGCGTGGCACTCGGGCTACGAGCCTGGCCACCAGTGTGGTGCTGCTCACGTTCGTACTCGCGATGCTCGCGGTGAGCATCGTGAGTCTCTCTGCGCTCGTCGGTGTCTACGATCTCGCCAGGAGTCAGGTAAGCGCCGGTCACCATGCATACCTGCAGGCGCTTGTCGGTGACGTCGCGCTGCGACTCGATCCTGCGGGACGCCTCATCACCCGGTCTATCGCGGTGTCGGTCGACGCCGAGACCGGGGAGGTGAACAGGGTAGCGCTCGCCGCTCAGTTCGATACCGGTGTCGAGTATGTCGATCAACTCCTGCTCGTCCGTCGTGACGGCACCGTGATCAGCGGCTACCCGACCTTCAGGACGCCGCGCAGCGTCGAGGGCCATCCCGTGGTCGAGCGGGCTTTAGTCGAAGAGCCGGTCTACTATTACGAGCGACTTGAAGGCATCGAGGACGCACGCCTGTGGGCCGCGCGTGCGGTCGAGGGCCACGCCGACCTCGTGATGATGGCTCGCGTCAGGTCCGGCTTCCTTCGCCCGGTTGTCGATCGTTTCGCCGAGCCGAGGATCGATCGCTGGGTCCTACTGGTGGAACGCGACGGACCACCGGTAGTGACCAGCGTCGGCGCATCCCGACTCGTCCAGGAGAGCATCGTATTCGACGAAGACGGCCAGGACGAGTATGGCGGCACCGTCTCCGCTGTCGCCGAAGACGAGACCATCGTTTGGGGTCACTACGCGGACATCGAGGGATACGAGGGTCTGCCATGGCGTGGGATCATCGTGGAACCGCGGTCGGCGATGGTGATGGCGACTGTGACCGCGCTCGGCCCCGCGGTTTTCGCGCTCGTCGCGAGCGGTGTCATAACACTTGTGCTGGTGGGCGTGTTCGCACGACGTCTCGTCGCGCCCCTCACACATCTCGAAGAGCGTGCCAGGGATGCGGTGACCGGCGCCTACGTGCGCCCTCTCCAGAGCGAGCGTAGGGATGAGGTCGGTCGTCTCGCGGCCGCTTTCAACGCTATCGCACTGCGGCTTAACGCGTTGCACGATCTTTCACAGTTGCTGGCGTCATCGTCCCGTCTCGATCAAGTGCTCGACGGCATCATCTCGGCGATGCGACATATCGTCGGTACGGCCACGATCGCGGTCTTCCTCGTCGACGAACAGTCGGGGATGCTCACGCTGGCGCGGGCGCGTCATCTCGGAGCGGAAGACATCAGAGGCGTGCCGCTCGGTTCCGACTCGTGGCTGATCGAGGCGTTGCATGCCGATGATCCCGAAGTCCGTACCGCGATCGGAGCGGACATCGAGACCCTGGTACCCGGTGAGCACAGCCGCACGGTGACGGTGCTCACCGCTCCGTTGGCGGTCGGGACCGAGCCACTCGGCGTGGTGCTCGTCATCGAGGACGGGGCCCGTGCGTTCAGTGAGGCCGAGGTCGAGATGGTGCGGACCTTCTCCGCCCAGGCCGCGGTCGCCGTCTACAACTCACGACTCTTCGAGATAGAGACTCGTTCGCGTACTGAAGCCGAAGTACTCCGATCCGTTGCCGAGCAGCTCTCACGCCCCCAGGAGCTTGCCGTCGCGCTCGAGAGCGTGGAAGAGGTCACGGCGGTACTGCTCGGGGCGTCGTCTACGGCCATCGCCGTTCTTGACCGACCCGCGTTCGGGTTGCCCGCCGCTCCACATCCGCTCGAAGAGGACGCGCTGCTCGCCGCGTGGAGGGAGAGTGTCGGCACGGACGAAGAGAGTGCGGTCATCGAGTCCGGGAGCGGCGAGGGTGCCGCACGACTGCTCGCGACCACAGGGGCGAGCCGGGCGCTGCTCGTCATGGTCACCATCGACGACCGTCCCTGTGCGGTTCTCGCGTTCCTGCGGACGGGGGATCGTCCGTTCACGCTTCGCGAACACCGGCTCGCCACTGCCATCGCTAGCCAGCTCTCGCTGGCTTTCGAGAGCGCGTATAACTTCGAGCGGGCCCGGACCCGGGCGGTCAATCTGGAGACGATCTTCCGTATCAGCCAGGCGGTAAGCTCGTCGCTTCAGACCAAGGTCGTGCTCAACCGGGTCCTCGACGTCGTTCAGAAGATATTTGCAGCCGACGCCGTTTCACTCATGACGTACGATGCCGGGTCTGAAACGGTATCGACCGAGATGGCACGCGGGATGATCTCCTCGGAGATGCTGCACTTCGAGACGGAACCCGGCGTCGGTATACCCGGAAGGGTCTTCTCCAGTGGAGAGCCTGCCCGTACCGGCGACGTGGATGAAGCAGAGGGTGGAATCGCGGCACTCGCTGCCGAGCAGGGCCTCCACTCGCTGCTCGCGGTACCGCTGCTCGCCCGAGGCAGGAGTATCGGAGTGCTCACGGTCTTTGCAACCGGGCACGATGCGTTCTCAGCCGAGGACATGGGCCTGTTGCATACGTTCGCCTCGCAGGCTGCGCTCGCTATCGACACGGCGAAGCTCTACAGCAAGGAGCACATGGTCGCTTCGGTCCTTCAGGCGTCGATCTTGCCCAAGACCCTGCCCGAGTTCCCGCAGATCCAGACGAGCAGCGTCTACCTTCCCGCGGGTACCGAATCCGACATCGGCGGGGACTACTACGATCTGTTCCGTGCGCCGGACAACCGCATCTTCATTGTCATGGGAGATGTGTGCGGCAAGGGGGTCGTGGCTGCCACGAAGACGTCGATGATCAAGTACACGGTCCGGGGACTGGCCGCGGCCGGCCTCGGCCCCGCGAGAGTCATGTCCGAGGTCAACCGCATGGTCTCTCTTCGCGGTGAAGCGAGTGACATCGTGACTCTGTGGATTGGGGCTCTCGATGTCGAAGGCGGGTACTTGTCGTATGCCAACGGTGGACACCCGCCGGCGTTGCTCAGACGAGCCGCGGACTCTTCCATAGTCCGTCTCCCGCCGACCGGGGCGCTTCTCGGTGCAGCTGTGGATGCCACGTATGATCTGGAGAGCGTCCCTCTCGGACCGGATGACCTACTCCTTCTCTATACGGATGGAGTGACCGAGGCGCGTAGAGGGAATACATTCTTCGGTGAGGGTCGGATTCAGCGTGCCCTTCGCCAGGGCAGCGATGCCGATGACGTGACGCAGCGATTGCTGTCGTCGCTTGATAGGTTCGTGTCCGGAGCGATACGCGATGACGCCGCGATACTCGCGGTGAGCGTGATCGGGTCTGGCGCAGAGATACCAAAGGCGACGTGACTACAAGGGACTGAGCGCATGGATCTGAAGATAGACCGACTCGATGATCGGCGCGCGTGCATCTTCCACCTCGCCGGCGATATCGACATCGCGGTGGTCCCCGAGCTTCGCGATGCTCTCGATCGGGTCATCGATACCGGTTGCGAGAATATCGTTCTCGACATCGGTTCTGTGACGTATGCCGACAGCTC
>SKKZ01000210.1 GCA_007123455.1 Coriobacteriia bacterium
GGACCTGTTCGTTGGCGAGGACGGTCTTGCAGCTCGGACACCAGTTCACGGGACTGCTTCTGCGCTCTACCAGCCCGCGCTCCCAGAACTTGAGGAAGATCCACTGGCCCCACCGGTAGTAATCCTCGTCGCACGTCACGACCGTGCGCCCCCAGTCGTAACTGAAGCCCATCCGCTTGAAAGACGCCTTCTGCTTCTCGATGTTGCTATACGTCCACTCGGCCGGATGCGTCTGACTCTTGATGGCGGCGTTCTCCGCGGGCAGACCGAAGGCGTCCCAGCCGATAGGGTGAAGGACCTGGTGGCCCCGCATCGTGAGTTGTCGTGCGACCACATCTCCGATGGTGTAGTTACGTACGTGACCCATGTGGATGTCGCCGCTCGGATACGGGAACATCTCGAGCAGATAGTACTTAGGTTTCGTCCGGTCCTCGGCTACCGAGTACAGACCCTCCCGTTCCCAGGACTCCTGCCATGCGGGCTCGATATGATGGGGGTCGTACTTTCGCGTCACGACGGGGCCTCCAGGCACGAGGGTTCAGGTGCATCCTTCGCATGATAACGGGTCGACCGCGGGGCGACCACCGAGGTAGGCTGCCACGGGGACCGCAAACCCTCCCGGATACAAACAGGACCCGGCGATTCCGCCGGGTCCTGCGTTCATTCCTGGTGGAGCCAAGGGGGATCGAACCCCTGACCTCATGGCTGCCAGCCATGCGCTCTCCCAGCTGAGCTATGGCCCCACGTCTGGGTCCGCCTGAGCGGCACGGGTAAGTATACCAGCCGTTCCACACCGGTCAACCAAGAGACGGCAGCCCCGGGGAGACCACATAGTGCACCCGGAAACTCAGAGCCGTCATGGCTTCGCGGACAGCTCCTCCGGCTCGACCAACGGTACGGGTATCCCTTCGAGTGCCGGCTCGTGAACCAGACGCTCACCGGGTGGCGCAGCACCGACCAGCTCGGCAATCACCATGCCACCGAGGATCAGCGCGCTACCCGCTAGGCCACCGATACCGAAGTAGTCACCCGCTAGCCAGCCGAAGAGTCCGCCGAACGCGGGCTCTGTGACGAGCACGAGAGCGGTCCTCGTTGGAGAGATATGGCGCTGAGCATAGGTCTGGATACCGAATGCCGCTGCCGATGCGAACACTCCGGTGACGACGAGCGCGAACCAGACCGAACGATCGACCGGCAGACCCGGTTGCTCGAATGCGAGCGATACGGCCCCGCACGCGACGGCAACGACTGCGAGCTGGGTGATGGTGAGAGCCCCGACATCATGGCGCGTGCCCAGACTTCCGAGCACGATCATATGTGCCGCGTACGCGAAAGCACACATCAGCACCCGCGTGTCACCCGCGGTCCAGCCATCCACCGATGCTCCCGAGAGCAGCCACAACCCCACCACCGCCAACCCGACGCCGAGGAGCGTCAGTCCGCGGGGCGGGAGGCGGAGCAGGACGCCTTGCATCAACGGAGTGATCACGACGAACATGCCTGTGATGAACGCCGCTTTGCTGGCCGTGGTTCCCTGAAGCCCCCATGTCTGGAAGACATACCCCGCCGTCAGCAAGGAACCTGCGAGCAAACCGACCTGGAGGGTACCCGGCTTGAAACGCAGAAAGGACCGCGGAAACAGCAGGGCGAACGCCGCGACCGCGATGGCAAAGCGCAGCCCGAGAAACCCGTAGAGCGGATATCGCTCCACCGCATCCTTGACGAGCACAAAGGTAGCGCCCCAGACGATCGCGACCCCGATCAGTGCACCGGTCACCCAGAGACGCTTGGCTCGTGATGTCACGGTGTGGGGGTGTCGGTTTCGACCGGCTCGGACGCGTCGTCATGCGCGGGAGCCGACTGCGCACCCGAACCGGTCACTCCCTCCGGCAGCGTGAGTCTCGGTGCGTCGCTCCAGAGCTTCTCGAGGCGATAGAACTCGCGTTCCCCGGGCTGGAAGACATGGACGACGACATCGACGAAGTCGATCAGTATCCATTTCCCTTCCTCGGCCCCCTCGACGCCGATAGCAGGGAGGCCGGCTTGTTTCATCTGAACCTGGACCTCTTCCGCGATAGTGCGGACGTGTCGATCGTTGCGCCCGTTGCAGATGACGAAGAAATCCGTCACCACCAGGAGCTCACCTACGTCGAAGGCGATGATCTCCTCGGCCTTCTTGTCCGACGCCGCCTGCGCAGCAAGCACCGCATACTCCCTGGAATCCAGTGCCATCCCCTACTTTCTCTTCAGACGCGTTTACGGCCCGTTCTCGACCTCGGGCGGCTCGTAGTCCGAGCCCGTGATGATGATGATGTCGGCGACCTCCTGATCGGCGGGCTGGGAGAGAACGGCACCGGTGCCGAGGAGCTCACGCACACGCTCGCCGTCCTGGAGGTCACCTCGCTGGACGACGATCTGGGTCTGCTCGTAGTCGAAGCGGTCTGCATTCTTGGTGTCTACGACACGAAATCCACTCCGGATCAGCACCTGCGCCACCTGACCGGCGACACCCGGCACTCCTGAACCGTTGTAGACGATCACACGAACAGCGGGGTCGTCCGAGGCGATGGTCACCCCCCACCATAGCGCGACCAGATCCGCGATCTCGTCACGTTGTGGCTCGAAGTACGTCTGGGGTCCGACGTTCACGGGACGGACCGGCATCGGCACCAGGGCCACGTTGTCGGCGGGTGTCTCCGACAGCAGTGTCCTCCACCTGACCAGTTCCTCGCCGGCCAGATTGGAGTCCGCCATCTCGTCGAGCAGGTCGGCTACCGACTGTTGGGTGAGTACATCCTGGTAGATCTCGGAATCCACTACCGCGTAAGCGGTGAACGGAACCGTGAAGAAGTTGGTGACCGCCGCAAGCGAGGTCTCCGGACCCGTGATGAAGCTGTCACCGATCCGTTCGAACCCCTGGCCGGGCACTTCCATGAAAGCCCCGTCCGGGATCGCTATCCCGAACACCTGTTGCTGGTCCGGGAGCACCCGTATGGCAAGGAACCCGGTAGCGCGACCCTCTGTGACTCCGATGACGAGCAGGTTGTCACGTGCCTTCTCCGCCTGGGCTTCAGGGGTTGACTCATGCGCCGCAAGACGCTGGGCGTTCCATCGAGACAGACTGTTGATGCCGACTGCGGCGCCCCAGAGGAGCAGAAGGACCACTCCCAGGGCACCGATACCCATGAGCGTGAGGTACACCCCGTTGCGAGCCGTCCAGCGGATGGTCTGGAAGACACCTGACATCCGTTCTCGCGTCTCATGGGCCCGGATGGCGCGCTCTGCGTCCTTGCGCACGCGAGACCCACGCCTTGAGCTGCGCCATCCCGAAGGCATCTCCGGCGGCGGGGCGGGCTTCTTCGCACGGCGCCCCATCAATCTCGCCCTTCGACGATGCTGTTCCATGCCTCGACGGTTGCGGGGTGGATCCGCCGACGCCCGCGCACCAGATGCTCGAGTGAGGCGGCGTACGCCCGGGCATACAACTCGCCGAGCGGGATGCGACCGACTTCACGACGAAGCTCGTTGGCGACCGCTGCATCCCTCCCCGGCTCCAGGGCGTCAGCGAGGTAGATGACCCGATCGAGGTCGGTCATTCTCGGCGCCCCGAAGGTATGCCGTGCTACGGCATCGACGACCCGCTCGGGCAGATCCGGGAAGCGCTCCTTGAGCGCAGCGGCGCCCGCCCTCCCGTGCAGCAGATACGGGACCGCCTCATCCACCGCCGTCAGCTCGATGCCGAAACGCTCGGCGGATTCCCTCAAAGTCGCGGCATCCTCATCCCGCGACCAGTCATGGAGCAGCCCGGCCAGATACGCCTCGTCGGGATCCACCCCGTACTCCTCGGCAAGGACGAGCGCGGTCTCGGCGACCGCGACGCTATGCTCGTAGCCGCGCGTGCCGAGGCGACCCGCGAGCGCCGAGCGCGCTTCGGCGGTATCCGGCCTCATGTCTGGCGGGCCTCCCGATACAACCGGTACTTCTGGATGTAGGCGGCTACCGCCTCGGGCACCAGATAGCGAATCGGACGTCGCTCCGCGACCCGGCGGCGGATGTCGGTCGACGAGATCGCGAGAGCAGGGACCTCGATGAAGTGGATGTCGATCCTCGCAAGCTCTTCTGCATGGACGTTGCGCGCGGCGTCGAGGTCGTATCCCGGCCTGGTCGCCGCGATGAACGTCGCGAGCCCGCTGAAGCGTTCCGCATCCTTCCATCCGACGATGTCCCAGACGGCATCGGCCCCAGTGATGAAGAAGAGTTCCGCGTGGGGTCCGTGAACGTCACGCAACGCATTGAGCGTGTCGACCGTGTAGGTGACACCGGGACGGTCGATCTCCATACGCGACACCTCGAAGTCGGGGTTTGCCGCGGTCCCGATGACCGTCATGAGGTACCGGTGCTCCGCCGGGGTCACGTCTTCATCGGTCTTGCGGGCCGGGCGTCCGGCGGGCATGAAGACGACCCGGTCCAGGTTGAACTGAACCAGGGCCTCCTCGGCGGTGACGAGGTGTCCGAGGTGAAGGGGGTCGAATGTCCCCCCCATGATGCCGAGGCGCGTCGTGGCTCTCACTCCCGGATCTGCCCGTTCCCCATCAAGACGAACTTCGAAGACGTAAGCGCCGACAGCCCCATAGGTCCGCGCGCATGAAGCTTCTGGGTCGATATGCCGATCTCGGCACCGAGGCCGAACTCGCCACCATCTGTGAAACGGGTCGAAGCGTTCACGTAGACGGCCGCGGCATCGACCTCGGCAAGGAAGCGCTGCGAAGCCGCGTAGTCCGCGGTGACGATGGACTCCGAATGCTTCGAGCCGTAGGTGTTGATGTGGTCGATCGCTTCCTCGAGGCCGGCAACGACCTTCACCGATATCTTGAGGTCCAGGTACTCGGTCGCCCAGTCCTCCTCGGTGGCGGGCTCGACGCTTCGGACGGCACCGAGGGCGGCAACATGCTCGTCACCGACGATCGTCACCCCGTTCGCCTCCAGCTCGCGAAGTATGGGCGCAAGCACCTCCGCATGCACGCTCTCGTCCACGAGCAGACTCTCGGCGGCGTTGCAGACCCCCGGGCGCTGGCACTTCGCGTTCACGACGATACGGCGAGCCATCTCCGGGTCGGCGGCTTCATGCAGATACACGTGACAGTTGCCCACACCGGTCTCGATGACCGGGACTTTCGCGTTCTCGACCACGCTGCGGATCAAGCCGGCGCCGCCACGCGGAATCAGCACGTCGATGTGACCGTGCAGGCCCATCAGCTCCTCGGCAGCCTCACGACTCGTAGACTCGACGATCTGGATGCAGCCCTCCGGCATACCCGCGTTCTCCGCAGCGGACGCCAGGACTCCCGTAAGGGCCTGATTCGAATGCACGGCGAGGGACCCTCCGCGCAAGATCACCGCGTTGCCTGTCTTGAGGCACAATCCCGCGGCGTCGGCCGTCACGTTCGGCCGCGCCTCGAAGATGATGGCGACCACTCCGAGCGGGACCCGCACCTTGCTCAGACGTATCCCGTTGGGCAGCGTGTGCCCCTCGACGATCTCACCGACCGGATCGGGCAGCATCGCAAGGCTCTCAAGGGCGTCCGCGATCGCCTTCAGGCGTGTCTCGTCGAGTGCAAGTCGGTCGAGCAGGGCGGGTGCCGTTCCGGCCGCTTGGGCAGCGGTCATGTCGCGCGCGTTTGCTTCCAGGATCTCGCCACTTCTCGCGACCAGAGCTGCAGCCATGGATTCCAATGCGCCGTCGCGCTCGGAACTCGATGTCACGCCGAGACGAGCGGCAGCACGCCGCGCACGGACCGCAAGCTCCATCACTTCCGACATGCCTTCACTCCTTTCGGTACCCGCATGATCCTGCGGCCGCCGGCTCCAAACCGGCTGCCCTCTTACAGAATCACCAGGTGATCACGGTGGATCACCGTCTTGCCTGCCGCTGCCGGCAGAACCTCAATGATGCGTGACGACTTCATACCGCGTACCGCTTCGAGATCCTGCGACGAGAGTGCAGTCAACCCGCGGGCTATCACTGCCCCCGATGTGTCCTTCAATACTATCGCATCACCGGGTGCGAACGTCCCGCTCACCGACACCACCCCGGCCGGCAACAGGCTCTTCCCGCCTTCGCAAAGTGCGTGTTTCGCTCCTTCGTCGATCACGACCTCGCCTTTCGGGCTTCCGCCGAGCGCGATCCACAACTTGCGCGCACCGAGACCGGAGGTGCCGCCCGCGAAGAAGGTCCCCACCGGCTTGCCTTCCACCGCATCAGGAACGACATCCGGCCGGCGACCGTCACAGACGACCATCGGGATGCCGGCACGCATCAAGACCCGCGCCGCTTCGACCTTCGTGGCCATGCCGCCGGAACCGACATTGGAACCGGTCCCGCCCGCGGCTGTCATGACCTGATCGGTGAGCTCCTCGACGTGCTCCATCAGACGCGCCTCGGCACTCTGCCGGGGATCCAAATCGTAGAGACCCTCGATATCGGTGAGAAGTATCACCAGATCCGCACGCACCATGGTCGCCACCAGAGCGGCGAGCGTGTCGTTATCTCCGAAACGGATCTCGTCGACCGCAACCGTGTCGTTCTCGTTCACTACAGGCATAACGCCGAGCGCCAGCAGACGCTCGAGCGTGTCACGTGCGTGCAGATATGCCTGGCGGTGCGCGGTGTCGTGACGCGTCAATAGAACCTGTCCGACCGCAAGCCCTCTGGCTGCTGCAAGCGCGGCGTACATGGCGAGCACCTGCACCTGACCGACCGCCGCGGACGCCTGCAGCGAAGGCATGTCTATGGGGCGCGACTCTAGACCGAGCGCCTCTATGCCGGCAGCGATCGCCCCGGACGTCACCAGAACGATCTCGACATCGCGTGAGCGGACCTTTGCTATCTGCTCCAGAAGGGTATCCACGTATGCCCGGTCAAGCCCTCCGTCTCCGGGGGCAAGTGTCGAGCTGCCGACCTTGATGACGATCCTGCGTGGCGCGCTCACCTAAGACTCTCCTTCGTCATCCGAAGCCTCGTCCTCCACGATGGGTGACTCCGGTTCGACAGCGGGTGCACCCGAGAACTCGAAGGTAGCCCCGGCGATGACAACCTCATCGCCATCGACCGCGCCTGCTTCTTCCAGCGCTTTGTCCACGCCGGCCTTGGCGAGCCGTTTCTGCAGGTAAGCCATGGCCTCTTCGTTGCCGATCTCGGTCATTATGACCATGCGTTCGACACTTTCGCCTTTGACCCGGTAGCTGTGCGTGTCGGTACGGACTACCTCGAACGCATGGTCTCTGGACGGTCGCGCGCTGTAGACCCGCTCGACGCCACTGGATTCCGCCACATCCTGACGAAGCCGGTGAACCTGCTCCCCAACCGCCAGTAGCAGGCTGTCGATACCCCGGCCGGTCACCGCCGACACCTCGAAGTAGGGCAGCTCTGCTTCGGCAGCGTAGTCTGCAACCGCGGCCGAGGCCTCCTCTGCCCCCCCGACATCACACTTGTTACCGACCAGCACGCGGGGGCGTACAGCGAGTTCCTCGGCATGGAGTGCGAGTTCCCGATCGATGATCCTGATATCTTCGAGGGGGTCGCGCTCTTCCCAGCCGCCGGACAGATCGACCACGTGCAGGATGAGAGCGGTCCGCTCGATGTGGCGCAGGAACGCATGGCCGAGACCGACGCCTTCATGTGCGCCCTCGATGAGTCCCGGCACATCGGCCAGAACGAACGAATGATCGCCTGCCTTGGCAACCCCGAGATTCGGGACGATGGTGGTGAACGGGTAGTCCCCGACCTTGGGACGCGCGGCACTCATCCGGGCGATGAGCGAGGACTTGCCGACGTTGGGCATGCCCACGAGTGCCGCATCCGCCATGAGCTTCATCTCCAGGGTGATCCACTTACCTTCCGCAGGCTCACCGAGCTCGGAGAATGCCGGTGCCCGTCGGGTGGGCGTCACGAAGTGGATGTTGCCCCTGCCTCCTCGACCGCCGCGGGCAACGACGTACCTCTGTCCCTGATGCGTGAGGTCGGTCAACACCTCACCGGACTCGGCGTCACGCACCAGCGTCCCGAGCGGCACCGGCAATATGAGATCCTCACCGGACGCTCCGTGACATATCGAGCCCTTCCCGTGGACACCGCGCTTTGCCTTGAAATGCCTGCGGTAGTGATACTCGAGGAGGCTCGAGACCGTCGCATCCGCCTCGAGCACGACATCGCCGCCGCGACCGCCATCTCCGCCGTCGGGACCGCCCTTGGGCACGTATGCCTCGCGACGAAACGACGTGCAGCCACCGCCTCCGTCGCCGGCCTTCACGAATATCTTGGTCTCATCAACGAACATGCGACACCCTCTACCTGGTTGCGCTCAGACGCATTTCGAATGATACGGGACGAGCCCCCCACTCGCGAGAGAGCGGGAGGCTCGTATGAACGTGTCGCATCGCTCGGCGGGAGCCGTGAAGGTCGTGTCTAGCCCTCGAGCGGCCGGATGTGGACGCGACGCTTCACGCCCTGCGTGAACTCGACCACACCGTCAGCCATCGCGAACAGCGTATCGTCGTTACCACGACCGACATTGTCGCCGGGATGGATCCGTGTGCCACGCTGGCGCACGAGGATCGAGCCCGAGGTGACCTCCTGGCCGTCGAAACGCTTGACGCCGAGGCGCTTGGCCTTGGAGTCGCGGCCGTTCTTCGTAGAGCCGAGGCCTTTCTTATGAGCCATATCTACCTACCTGCTTTCGTGCATCCGTTCTCGGCATAGCGCCGGAACGTCATCCTAACCGGTCTAACCCTCGTA
This sequence comes from Coriobacteriia bacterium, assembly GCA_007123455.1. GTDB lineage: Bacteria > Actinomycetota > Coriobacteriia > Anaerosomatales > SLCP01 > SKKZ01. The sequence continues at coordinate 8,795 of SKKZ01000210.1, forward strand.
CTTCTTGGCGTGGACGCCACAATACTTCGAGCCTTGCTTGGCCTTGTTGCCACACCGCTCCCCGTCACTCTTGACCGCTTCGCACTGGGCGACGGCGGCTTCGGCGACGGACACGGCCTCATCGGCACCGGGCTTCTCGGGCTTCTCATCCACTTTCGTGGCCGGAGCCTTCGCCTTCTCGGCCTTCTTCGGCGCAACACCACCAGCACCCAGGGCGACGTCGGTCACACGTATACGTGTGTGCTCCTGACGGTGACCCTTCAGACGCTTGTAGCCCTTACGCTTCTTGAACTTGAACACGATCGCCTTGTCGCCCCGGAAGTGCTCCAGGACCTCGGCGGTGACGGTGGCGGTAGCAAGCGCATCCGCATCGACGACGATGCTCTCGCCATCAGCTACGAACAGGACGTCGAAGGTCACCGTCTGCCCTACCTCGGCAGCAAGCCGCTCTACGACAGCTTCTGTGCCCTTCTCGACCTTGAGTTGCTTACCGCCGGTTGAAACCACAGCGTACATCTACTGAACCTCTCACTCGCTTTCATGCGCGAAGGGATATGCTAGCAGAGGTCCCTAGCAGCGTCAACGGCGTTTGAGGCTATCCAGGCTCCGCCTTAGGAATCCCGTCTTGCCCTCTATCACGACCCGCACCTCGAGATTTTCACAATCGGCTTCGGGAATGATCTCTATCTGCTTGCGGGTCTCCGATTTCAGACTCGCGATGATGTTCATTCCGGGCGCCATGAGTAAGTCGTATGTCGTGGGATGAACCGCAAACAGGAACGCATTCGACGTAGAGCTGACCAGCAGTTCCTCCAGTCGACGTTGGACCGCGATACGTCGCGTCGTGTCCGACAGGACCCGTCCCTGGCCGTCGCAACATGGACAGGTCTCGGTAAGGACTCCGAACAATCCATCCGTCACGTTCTTCCGCGTCATCTCGACCAGGCCGAGACGGGACATCTCAAGGACTCTCGTCTTGGTCCGGTCCCGTTCGAGGGCTTCGTTCAGGCGCTCCATTACTGCCGCACGGTTCTGCGCCTCGGCCATGTCGATGAAATCGATGACGATGATTCCGCCGATGTCACGCAGGCGCAGTTGTCGTGCTACCTCGACTGCGGCCTCCAGGTTGATCCGCACGATGGTGTCTTCGAGATTCTTCCGCCCCACATACCGACCCGTGTTGACGTCGATCGCGGTGAGCGCTTCGGTCCTGTCGATGGCGATATGGCCTCCTGACGGGAGTTCCACCACACGACGCATCGCGCTCTCGATCACGGGGGTGATGCCGTACGCATCGAAAAGGGTCCCGCGTTCGCGAAAGTGGACGACGCTTTTCACCAGTTCAGGGGAGGTCTTCTTCAGGAAGGATACAACCTTCGCGTGAGTGGACTTGTCATCGACGACAAGTCGTTTGAATTCCGAGGAGAAGACGTCGCGCACGAGGCGCAACGCGAGATCCATCTCGGTGTAGACGACCTCCGGAGGAAGTGCCTCCTCGGCCTGGTGGCTGACCCGCTTCCACAGACGCAGCAGGAACTGGAGGTCGGCGACGATCTCCTTGTCCGCGACATCCCGCGCAACGGTGCGGACGATTGCCCCTGTTCCGGGAGGCACGGTGGCCTCCATCAGCGCATGCAGCCGTTCCCGGTCCTCATCGGGAAGCTTGCGTGAGACGCCAACGGAATCGGAGAGTGGCATCAGTACCACAAACCGTCCCGGAAGCGTGATCTCGGTGGTAACACGCGATCCTTTGGTACCCATCGGGTCCTTGAGAACCTGGACGAGAAGAGGGTCACCGGGTTTGAGCAATGACGCTATGTCGCGGCGCGCTTCCGGTTGGCGTCGATCCGGGCCCACGACATCGTCGACGTAGAGGAACGCGTTCTTCTCCAGGCCGATATCGACGAACGCCGCCTGCATACCGGGCAGCACGTCTTTGACCTTGCCGAGGTAGACATTTCCTACAACCGAGCGTTTGGGCCGCTCCACATAGAGTTCTACGAGTTCGTCGCCTTCAATCAGAGCGACCCGGGTCTCGGTGGAGTCGTGCGAGATCAGCATCTCGCGTTGTACGTTTGCCACTGCGATCTCCCGTCACAGGGGACGCAGCCAGACACCCTCCTCTTCGATCAAGATGTCCGTACGCGTCACCGATACAACGGCGCCGTCACTGGCGATGCGCGAAAGTGCCTCATTCAGGAGCATGTCCGGCCGCAGTGAGCCCTCCTGACCCATGCGGGTCGTGACCTCGACGATCCACGGCGGTCCACACGATCTCACCCGTGCCTCTTCCGGGAGGCTGCGGGCGAGGTCGAAAACTTTGGTCTTGCCCTTGTGCTCCAGCTCGAGACGTCCTTCACCTACCACGGTGGCGAGCGCCTTCTCGATCAATTCCGGGGTCACGCCCTCCCCTCCGACCGCTACCTCGTATCGAGCCACCGTCGCTGCGGCCGTAAGCGACGGCTCTCTCATGTGCACGTAGCGCGCATCCTCAACGGGAAGATCGGGCGGCGTCGACACTTCGAGGCGTTTCAATGCCTCAGCAGACGGAACGGGGCGCAGAAGCCATGCATCGAAGTACTCCCGCGACCCTCCGGTTCCAACCGGAAGCGCCGGACCGAATGCGACCTTCATCCGAGGGTTGAAGCCCTTGGTCACAGCATACGGCAAACCTGCCCTGCGTGCCGAGCGCTCGAGGGCCCTCATGACCTCCAGATGCGAGAGGAAGCGCGCGCGACCGGCCTTCGCATACCGGACACGGAGGCGAAACTCACCGACCGCCACGGGACCCACCCCCCAGCATGATGTCGACGCCGAGCGTGCCGCACGCGTCACATCCGGTACAAGCGTCGAAGCTGCAATCCTCGGTCACCACGCCCGCAAGCGCACGCTGGCGCTCGCTCCACAGGTAGCGCTCCGAGACACCCGAGGATATCTGAGCCCACGGCAATTGCTCATCATGCGCGTACGAGCGCGTCGCGATCGCGACCGGATCGACCCCCGCCGAAGCGAACGCGTCATGCCATATGCCTAGATCAAACTGCTCTCCCCACGCATCGAAGCGGGCCCCCGCGCGCCATGCGTGCTCGATGACGCGGGATAGATCTCGGTCTCCCCGGGCGATGACCCCTTCGAGGAAGGAGACATCCGCATCGTGCCATGAGAGGTCAACGCCCTTTCGCGGTGTTGCCGAACGAAGCAACTCCTGCCTCCGGAGAATCTCATCCATCGGGACCTGACCGTCCCATTGGAACGGGGTGTGGGCCTTGGGCACGAACGTCGAGACAGACACGCCGATACGCACCGATCCACGGTCGGACGCCGGAACGGCATCACGGGCGGTCCGCTGCACGCGGGCCACGAGCGCCCCGATGCCGGCGATGTCGTCATCAGTCTCGGTGGGAAGCCCGATCATGAAGTAGAGCTTCACCCGTCGCCATCCTGCTGCGAACGCGCGGGACACGGTCTCGATGAGGTCCTCTTCGGACACGTTCTTGTTGATGACATCGCGCAGGCGCTGGGTGCCGGCCTCGGGAGCGAACGTGAGTCCTGATTTCCGGCCACCTGAAGCGAGGCGCGCCATCGACACGCTGAATGCGTCGACGCGCAGGCTCGGCAGGGAGATGGTAACTCCACTCTCCTCCAGGCGGTTCGTGAGTCGCCGCAGCACCTCTTCGAGCTGGCTGTGATCGGTGGTGGAGAGCGAGGTCAGGGACACCTCTTCATAGCCTGTGCAACGCAGTCCTTCCATGACGTCGCGGACGATGTCGTCTGCGGTGCGCTCGCGAACGGGCCGGTAGACCATGCCCGCCTGACAGAAGCGACACCCCCGGGTGCAGCCACGGGTCACCTCGACGGTCAGGCGATCGTGCACGACATCCATGTATGGCACGATCGGACAGAGCGGCGGACGACGCGCGCCGAGATCGGTGACCGCACGTTTGGTCACGACAGGAGGTGCCGTCCCGATGGGCTCGACGCCACCCCTGGCGGCGGCGCGATAGAGAAGCGGAACGTACACGCCCGGCAATCCGGAGAGACGCTCGAGGACCTCGGCTCTCGACGCCCCCGAACGCTTGGCGTCCCGGTGCGCGCACACGATGTCGACGACTGCATCCTCGCCCTCGCCGATGAGGATCGCATCGAAGAAGGCAGCCATGGGCTCGGGATTGTATGCGCACGGACCGCCGCCTACAACGAGGGGATCACGCTCACCGCGTTCGGACGCATGAAGCGGTATCCCGGCGAGATCGAGAGCCTCGAGCACGTTCGTATAGGTCAGTTCGTACGGGAGGGTGATTCCCACCATGTCGAAACCGGCCACCGGCTCACAGGACTCGAGCGAGAAGAGGGGAACAGCGGCCGCGCGCATCTCGGATGCCATGTCCACCCATGGTACGTAGGCACGTTCGGCGGCGAGGCCTTCGGTCGAGTTCAGACGGTCGTAGAGGATGGCCAGACCCTGATTGGCCTGCCCTACCTCGTAGGTGTCCGGGTAGAGCAGAACCGAGCGGTGCTCGGCACGAGGCTTTCGACGGACGCCCCACTCGGTGTCGATGTATCGAACCGGGCGCTCGACACGCCCCAGCAACGCCTCGACCTGCGGCCAGAGCTCAGAGCCCACTGGACTCGTCGGTCTCGACAGGGCTACGCGCCTCGGCAAGCTCGGCAGCGGTGCTCTTCAGCACCTGGCGATCGGTCCTGATACGCTCGATGGCGGCGTCGCGGACCAGGACCACCCGGCCGGTGATCTCGGACAGATCGAAGCCGTCTTCGAAGTAGGCGACTGCCGCCTTGCCCATTGCGATCGTGCCCCCATATCCGATCGCACCCTTGACCGCCCAGCCGAACCCGGGGACGAACACGAGCAGCTGGCGGGCAACGGCTCGGAAAGCGAAGGCTCCACCAACGACCGCTGCGAGCTCTTTCACCCGGTCGGCGCCCAGCTTCTGGCCGTAGGCCGCCGCGATCTGCAGAAGCATCTTGGCCTGGTTGAGCGTCATGATCGGCATGTCCGCGCCCGGAATGATCACGACCGCCCCGATGATCGCGTTTTGCATCGCGGTGGCCTTGACGGCTTCATCGGCGACCGCCTTGCGCATGAAAGAGAAGTTGTGCGCAAGCGCGAGCCGTTTGCCGGAGATCCGTTCGACGAGCCAGGCTGCGAGCTCCTCTTCGATGACCCGCGCCGCATCGAGATCAGCGACCGTGTCAGCGAACGGATGCGCTGCGGGCTCCGCGACCGCCCACGCACCCGGGGCCAGGCCGACCGCGACCGCGGGTATCGCGCGCTCCCGCGCTTCGGCCAACGTCGTCGCGATACCGGAGCGACCGCTGCCCACGACAGCGATGACGACATCGGTCGTGTCACGCAATACGATGCGCGCGTCGGGCTCGGACACCTCGATCTGAAGGCGCACCTGAGATGTGTTGGGCCTGAAGCGATCGCGTACTGTCTCGATAAGCTCGTCCGGGGCATCCGGATCGACAACGATGACGATGCGCAGCGGCTTCTCGCGCTCCTCGGTGATCCTCGCACTCGATTTCATCAGGTCTCGAACGTTGATTGGTAGAACCACGGGGATTTCCCTCCTCGTGAAGGCAGTGTCAGGCGCCGGAACGGCGTGCCCATATGGACAGAAGCATACCCGTTCCGGCGAGATTGGTGATCATGAAGGACGACCCGAAGCTCATGAAGGGAAGCGGGATGCCGGTGATCGGCATGAGCCCCATGGTCATCCCCATGTTCTGAAGTATCTGGAACGTCCACATGCTGATGAGGCCGACGGCGATGAGGGAAGTGAGCAGGTCACGCCCGGATGTCGAGATCTCGAGTGCGATCATCAGCAGTGCGAGATACAGACCGAGCAACATCACGGTGCCCACGAAACCCAGTTCCTCTCCGAGCACCGAGAATATGAAGTCGGTGTGTCGTTCCGGGAGGAAGTTGAGGTTGGATTGCGTGCCCTGCTCCAGACCTTTCCCGCTCACACCTCCTGAACCGATGGCGATCCGGGACTGCTGCAGGTTGTAGCCGGCACCACGAGGGTCGATCTCCGGGTCCAGGAACACTAGCATGCGGTTCACCTGGTACTCGGCGACGACGCCGGCCTGGAACGCCACGCCCACGCCGACGACCCCGACGATCGCGAAGATCACGAACCAGCGTGCCTTGAGGCCGCCCACCAGCAGCATACCCATCGTGATAGCGATGAACACGAGCCCCGTGCCCAGGTCGGGCTGGAGAAGGATGAGGCCGAACGGGACCGCAAGAAAGAGCATAACCCGCATGACGTCCTGCCAGCGCTCGATGTTGCCTTTGTACTGGGATATCACGATCGCCATGATGACGATCGTGACGAGTTTGGCCGGCTCGGACGGCTGGAAGAGCCGTACGCCGGCGACCTCGAGCCATGCGGTCGCTCCCGAGACATGCACGCCGAGACCGGGTATGCGCGGACTGATGATGAGCAGGGCGTTCAAGACCGTCAGCGGGCCGAGCCAGCCCTCGAGCTTGCTGTAATCAACTGTCCAGGCGACCACCAGGAGCACCAAACCGAGCGCGATGCCGAAGAGCTGTCGTTGGAACATCGCGTCGCCCGCGGAAAACCCTGCTGTGGCCGAGCGCACCACGACCGCACCGTAGACCAGCAGAAGTGCCACCGTGAGAATCAGTGGCACGTTTGCCCACTTCCTGACGGCCTCCAGCCTGCTCATGCCGTCACCTCGAGTCATCGGAGGCCCGGACGGTCTCGACCGGCAGACCCAGGAGAGCGGAGAGGATCTCACGTGCGGCCGGAGCGGCGACAGCACCTCCACCACCACCCTGCTCTATCACCACGGCAACCGCATACCGCGGATCGTCAGCCGGAGCATACGCGGTGAACCACGCGTAGTCGTCACGACCGGCCACCTCTGCGGTACCGGTCTTGCCGGCCACGCGCTCGGGAAATCCGCGGAACGCGCTCGTGCCGGTGCCGCCTTCGGTAACCGCAAGCAAAGCGTTGTGCATAGCCCTCAGCGACGCTTCTCCCACATCGGTCTCGAACGCCACTTCGGCATCGACGATGCGGACCGGCTCCCCTTTCGAGTCGAGCACCTCTTTGAGCACGTGTGGACGCATGACGTCACCGTCGTTGGCGAGACCGGCAAACACCCCGGCCATCTGGAGCGGAGTCGCCAACAAGTCTCCCTGGCCTATCACGAGGTTGGTGTCGTCGCCCGGAAGCCATCGCTGGTATTCGGGGTAGTCCCGGTTCCACTCGGCCTTCCACTGTGCGTCAGGAACCCTCCCCTCCATCTCGCCCGGTAGGTCGATCCCGAGACGTGATCCCAGGCCGAAGCGCTTCGAGAAGTCTTGCATCTCCTCGGCGCCTCTCCGGTAGAACTCGATCCCGATCTCATAGAAGACGGTGTCGCAACTCTGGGCGATACCGCTCGTGAAGTTCATCGTGCCATGGCCGCGACGATTCCAGCAGAACTTCGCCCAGTCCTCGCCCTGGCCGGTCCATCGACCCGAACAGTAATACGAGTGCGAGAGACTCGTGACGCCGTACTCGAGGCCTGCCAGTCCGGTGATGGCTTTGAACGTCGAGGCCGGCGGGTAGAGCGCCTGTATCGCACGGTTATTCAGGGGGTACTCGCTATCCTTATCGTTGAGAGCTTCCCAGTTGGCTTGCGAGATGCCGCCTATGAACAGCGTGGGATCGTAGGTGGGCACGCTGGCCATAGCGAGCACCTCTCCCGTCACCACATCGAGAGCGACAGCGGAACCGGCCCGCGCATTCTTGAAGTCGTCGGCCCGGGCCGCTGCAAGCGCATTGACGAGTGCTTCCTCGGCGACCCGCTGGACGTCGATGTCTATCGTAAGTTTCACGTCGCTGCCGGCGACGGGCTCCGCCTCCTCGATCACCGCCCGGGCCTTACCCATTGCATCGACCTCGATACGGCGATAACCCTTCTCTCCGTGCAACACCGGTTCGAACTGTCGCTCCGCACCGCTCTTGCCCACAACGTCACCGAGCGCATAGCTGTCCATGTCGCCCGACTTGAGAGCCTCCTCGGATATCTCGCCGGTGTATCCGAGGACATGTGCTGCGAGCGTGCCGTTCGGATACTCCCTCACCGGGACGACCGATATCTCGACGCCCGGGTATTCCGACTCGTGCTCGGCGAGGTAGGCCACGGTGGTCATCGGGACGTCGACAGCGATCAGCCGGGGTTGCAGCGCAGCTTCTCGCTCGGAGGACGCGCGCTCGGTCACATCGGCAAACGGCATGTCGAGCGCGACGGACAGGCGGTAGAGCAGGTCCTCGTCGCCGCGTGCGGACGGATCCACCGTCACGCCGAGCGTGGCACGGTTCTGCACCAGCGGCACTCCGTTGCGATCAAGGATGCGACCCCTGGGAGCTTCGACGGCGATCTCACGTATCCGGTTGTTCTCCGCGGCGGCGGCGAAATCGTCACCTGAAAGAATCTGCATACTCCAGGCACGCAGAAACAACACGCCGAGCACGGCTAGGAACACCACGGCAAGTGCGGCGTAACGGGATCTCAGTTCATCACGATAGGTCGCCATGGAAGCGGCTCCATCGATATCGTTTCGGTTCGGACGCCTGGGGGCGCGACAGCGCGGGCCACACGCTATGCGATCCGGCGGAACGTTGTCATCGGCTTCTCGCGTCGCAAGAAGCGCGCCACCCAGGGATAGACGAGCACAGCCAAACCCGAATTATACAGTGCTGCAGGGAATGCACGCCCGAGGAGCGGCACGATCGAGAAGCTGCCCTCGCCGACGATGGCAAGAACCAGCACGTACGCTGCCTCGGCGGTCAAACTGGCAAAGAAGACGATCACGAGGGGAACCAGCCAGCCCTCGGAGAAGGTGTTCTCCTGTATGGAGCCGGCGGCGTAGCCGACGAGGCAGAACACAAGGGCACCCGCCCCTATGGGAGCGGTACCCAGCAGGTCGAAGAGGAGTCCCGCGGCGAAGCCTGTGGTCGCTCCCGAACGAGGGCCGTTAACGAGCGCCACCGTGACAGCCGCGAGCAGCAAAGCGTTCGGAGCCACTCCACCGATTGCGATATTGGGAGCGAGCGCCACCTGCAGGAGCAACGCTAGCAGCAGCGTGATCATAGGGATGAACCGGTTCACTCGCCACCTCCCGTTGCTTCGGGCTCGACAGGCGGGCGGATCAAGACGACGACTTCTTCGAGTCCGGCGAGCGCCGCGCTGGGCCTCACGCGTATGTACGGGAATAGGTCCGCGTCGTCGATCTGCATCTCCGCGACCTCCCCGATGAGCAGGCCCTTGGGATACGCGCCACCCATGCCCGAGGTCAGAACCACATCACCGACCGTGACCGTGCTCTCGCGGCTCACGAAGTCGAGTGTGATCTGTCCATCGACCGAACCACTCGCGATGCCTTCCGCACGGGTGGATTGCACCATGGCCGCGACGCCGCTTCGCTGGTCGGTGATGAGCCGAACACGCGAGGTATGCTGCGTCACCTCGACAATCTGACCGATCAATCCCTGGGCAGCGAGAACAGGCATCCCCACGTCTACACCCTCGGCGGTGCCTCGATCGATGGTGATGACTCCTTCCCACAAGGTCATCGGCCTTCCGATCACCCGTGCGCCAACCGCCTCCAACTCCCGCGCCTCAACGAAGCCGACGAGCTCACGGAGGCGCTCGTTCTCCTGCCGGGCTTCCTCGAGTGCCACCAGACGCCGACGCATCTCCTGGTTCTGCTCGCGAAGAGTCTCGAGCTCGCTCCGCGAAACGGTAAGATCACCGATCCAGGCTCCGGCTGATCTGAAGGGGGATGCGGCCACGTGTCCTGCTTGGCCAACAGGTGCCAGCACCGCCTGTGCAGCCCGGCGAGTGGTGTGCAGCGGTCCGCCACTGCCCTCTCGGAAGTATATGGTAATGAGGATGAAGGCGACGACCAGGAGAAGGGCCAAGACCCACCCGTCTCCGCCCGTCTTCTCACGCTGGGAGATGCGCACTGCGGAGACGAGCCTCCCTATCTTGCGCCCGTAAGGACTTTCTTGAGGGCGTCGATCTCCTCGAGGGCCATAGCCGAACCGTCGACGACGTTGGTGAGAGCGTTACCGGATACATGGACGGGCATACCCGTCTCGTGTTTGAGACGCTCATCGAGTCCCTTGAGGAGTGCTCCGCCACCGGTCAGCACGATACCGTACTCCATCAGATCGCTTGCCAGCTCAGGGGGTGTTTCCTCGAGAGTCGCCTTCACCGCGGCCACGATGGCCGCGATGGGCTCCTCGAGTGCCTCTCGTATCTCCTCGGACTCCATCGCCACAGTTCGCGGTAGACCGGTGAGCAGGTCCCTCCCCCGCACTTCGACATCTACCTCCTCGAGCAACGGCCACGCGCTCCCGATCTCGAACTTGATCTCCTCGGCGGTACGCTCTCCGATGAGCACGTTGTAAGCCCGTTTGACGTGACCGATGATCGCCTCGTCAAACTCGTCGCCTGCGATCCGTATCGACTCCGCGACGACGACACCTCCGAGCGAGATGACGGCGACCTCGGTCGTGCCGCCTCCGACGTCCACTACCATGTTCCCGGTCGGCTCCTGGATGGGGAGTCCCGCGCCGATCGCCGCTGCCATCGGCTCCTCGATAAGGTACGCCTGGCGGGCACCGGCCTGCATCGTCGCCTCGAACACCGCTCGCTTCTCCACCTCGGTCACTCCCGAGGGCACGCAGACGACGACCCGGGGCTTCGGCTGCCACGGAAATCTCTTCACGCGGGTCTTGTTGATGAAGTAGCGCAGCATCGACTCGGTAACCTCGAAGTCTGCGATGACGCCGTCTTTCAGGGGACGGATAGCCACGATGCTGCCGGGCGTGCGGCCGAGCATGCGCTTGGCCTCGATGCCGACGGCGAGGACGCGCTTCGTGTCCTTCTCAACCGCTACCACTGAGGGCTCTATCAATACGATGCCCCGTCCACGCACCGAGACCAACGTATTCGCGGTACCGAGATCGACGGCCATATCGCCGCCCCATGAGTTGAAGAACATATCGACAAGCGACACGGTCGCTGCAGCTCCTTTCCTGGTGGCGGATAGCCCGCCGCAGTGAGCCACGGTGCTTCTGAACACCGAGCGACTGCACGACAAAACGGTCCGCGGGAGCGCTCGCTCACGAGAACCGCAGGTCTTGGACCCGGACAAGTGTAGCACAGCGTTCCGGGACCACTTCCTACGGGATGGTTACGTCGTTGAACGGGCACAAGTCACATGAGGTTGAGCTCCCGCAGACTCGCGTGTTCTCCACCGTCGCCGATGATGACGTGATCGAGCAACTCGATGCCGAGCACGTCTCCGGCCTTTACCAGTCGCCGGGTGAGCTGGATGTCGGCCCCTGAAGGTGTGGGGTCGCCGCTGGGATGATTGTGTACCACGACAACGGATGCCGCCGACAACCGCACCGCTTCCTTGAAGAGCTCCCGCGGGTGAACGATCGATGCGTTCAAGCTTCCCACAGAGATCTCGACCACGCGTACGACATGGTTCTTGGTGTTGAGCGCGAGTGCCCAGAAGTGTTCGCGATCGGCTCCGCGCATCTGGGGCCAGCACAGGGCCACCACATCTTCAGGAGTCGAGACCGTCTTCCTCGGCCCCGTGCGCCAGATCGCCGCACGGCGGCTCATCTCCAGACACGCCAGTACGCGTGAGGCGGCAGCCGGGCCCACCCCGGGTAGCACGCACAACTCCTCGGCCCCCACCCGCCACAGCCCATCGGGTGCGGGATGACGCTCGAGGAGCACGCGAGCGCGCTCCTCGCCTTCTTCGCCGATCAAGACCGACAGAAGCGCCGCGTCAGAGAGCGCCTCGGAACGGCCGGAGAGCACGACCTGGCGGGGCGTGGCCCCGCGACCAATCAGGCGAGGCGCCATGGCGCCCACCTCCTTACCTACCGGCGACCGACAATGAGACGTCGGGGATGCGGGAGAGAAGGAGACGGGTGATGTACCCGACTGCGAGCCCGACAGGGAGGCTCAAGGCGAGAGATACCGGCGCCAGGGCAAGCGGTGCCCCCGAGCCGACGAGCATAGTAGCCACGAGCAGCTGGCCCGCCACGTGGGCTGCCGAGCCACCGACCGACCATCCGATCACGGAGAAGTACGACCCTGCTGAAGCGAGCGCCACCATGACCACAAGGGCGGCAAGCGCGCCCCCGAAGGAGAGAGCGAACACGGGACTTGCCAAACTCCCGGTCGCCAGTGCAACAACGAACACCCGACCGAGGGACACCGTCA
>SKKZ01000259.1 GCA_007123455.1 Coriobacteriia bacterium
AGGAGAGACGAAATGCCCCGCACGTCGTACCCGCCGATGCGCGCACGCAGAATCAGTGCAAGCGCGGTGAGATTCAGGAAGTAGAAGATGCCGTCTGCTATCGGGATACCTTTGAGTCCGATGCCGGCCCAACCGGCGACACCGGTGGTGAGCGTCGCGTACAGCGCGATCTGGATTACCGTCAGACCGAGGTTCGTAAGCATGGGCGTGCGTGTGTCCTGCATCGAGTAGAACGTCTTCAACACGTACATGAACGCCGCGAAGAAGAAGAGCCCCGCTGCCCACCAGATGAGGATCTCTGCGACCGCCGGAACGTCCTCGGCGGTGAAACGTCCCGCCCGATACAGCGTGATCAAGGGTGTGCTCAGCGCGATCAGCATCGCGGCCATCGGCACGATCAGCAGAGCAGTCGCACGGAATCCCCGCGCGAACTGGGCTTTGAAGTCCCCCCAGTCCCGGCGCCCTGCCGCCTCGGAGAGTTCGGTGAAGATAGCTGTGGCCAAAGCGACCGCGAAGATACCGTACGGCAGCTGGTAGAACATCCATGCGTAGAGCAGGGTCGCCGGACCGTCGATCGAGGACTCGAGTGCGTAGGCATTCCTGAAGGAGACCGCCACCACGTTGGTCGCCACATAGATGACGGTCGGAACAGCCATTCGTCCCATCGCGCGCATTCCGGGATGCTTCAGGTCGATCGTCGGGGTATAGCGGACTCCGGACTTGATGAGGCTCGGCACCTGGACCGCGAACATCACGAACACGCCGAGCGAAGTGCCTACTGCCAGAATCACGAAGGCGAGGTCCGGGTCGTGCCCGTAGGCAGGCACATAGAATACGAGCAGCGTGATGATGACGACGAGGTTGTTGAAGACCGGGCCGATCGCGGGCCACAGAAAGCGCCGTTGCGCAGTGAGCAGACCGCTGATGACGGCACCGGCACCGTATGCCACGATCTGGATTGCGAAGAAGCGGAAGAACTCGGTGGCGAGACGGGCTTCCTCGGGTGTGATGCGGAAGGTCTGCGTACGCACGACCTGCTCGGCGAAGATGGTCCCGAGAATAGAGACGATCGCGAGGGCGACAAACGTGAGGTTGAACAGCGAACTCGCGTAACGCCACGCGTCCTCTTCGCCGCCCTCTTTCCGACGCTCGAGGAAGACCGGGATGAACAAGGAGCTGATGACTCCGCCGGCGACCAACTCGTAGATCATGTTGGGGATGTTGTTCGCGACGCTGTAGGAAGCGGCCATGGCTGTCACGCCGAGCGCATATGCTGTCGCCCACGTGCGCACGAACCCGGTCACCCGGGACAGCGCAGTGGAGATCGACATGATGGCGGTCGAGCGGGCTATGGCCGGCTTGCTGATAGGTCCTCCTCCCTCGGCGACACATCTCTCGAAGATGCGGCACCCCGCGTTATTGTAATGCTTTGCCAGCAGTAAGCAGGCCGAAGCCCGGCGCGGTGACCGTTCCGTTACGGAACGATGTGGTCACGTGCGATTGGGCTATACTGGCAGGCGGGCGCCGGACGCCCGGTCGGCCGAGTGTCAGGCCTCGACCTCGAACCATGCCCTCATCGATACCGTTTCCCGTTAGTGCAGCGTGTACACCGTAAGGGATCGTCACATGAAGCACATCGTCATACTCGCCCTGGCTGCCGCGATGACCATGAGTGCCGTCCTCGCCTGTCCAGTTGACGCATCCGCGAGCGGGATGCCTGCGTCGCGAGTCGTGCTCGTGCTCGCTCCGTATCTCCAATGGAGCGACGTCGATCCGACGATCGCTCCGACGATTCACGAGCTGGCCGAGCAGGGTGCTACCGGCAACATCAATCTACGTAACAGGAGCCGTGTGGCACGTCCGCCTTCGCCGCTGCAAGGAGCACTCACGTTCTCTGCGGGCACGTGGGCTGCGTCCGAACCCCTTGCGCCACAGCCGCATAGCGTGCACGAGTACTACGAAGGTGGCTCGGCACTGGATGCGTACACCCGGATGACGGGCGTCGATGCCGCGGGATATGAGATCGTGTTCCTCGGTCTTCCCCGGACGGTACGTCTCAACGAAGGGGCGACCACTCTTGCGGTCAGACTCGGTGCACTCGGTCAGGCGGTACGCGATGAAGGCGGCGTGACCGCAGCGATCGGAAACTCTGATGCGGGTTACGAGGTCCGCGGTGTGTGGCGCGACCGGCCGGCGGCTGCAGTAGCCATGGACGAGGATGGACGAGTCCCGCTTGGCAACGTCTCGAGCGATCTGCTCACGAATGACCCCGATGCACCGTTCGGTTTCGCGACCGATCTCGACGCATTCCAGCAGGAATACGAGCGGGTCAGCGAGAGTGCTGATCTCCACGGAGGCCCCTCGTTCATCGTGCTCGACGCCGGTGACCCCCATCGGGCCCGCGAGGTCGCACTCGATGTGATGCCCGCCGTCGCCGAATCGCACAGGCTTGCCGCGGTCGGCACCCTCGATTCGGTGGTGGAGATGGCACTCGGCACCCTGCCGGACGATGGTGTCCTCATGGTGCTGCCTCAGGTGATCGCCCCGGAGACGGGTACCATAACCGGGCTCGGTCCGAGTATCGTCTACGGCCCCGGATGGTCCGGCTATCTCAGCTCCTCGTCGACTCAGCGCGGTGGATTGGTGACGAATCTCGATGTCGCGGCTACCGTTCTGACCGAGCTCGGTATCGAGATACCGGTCGAAGTGTTGGGCAATCCGATGGTGTCAGATGGCTCCGTCATCCCGGCTGATGCGCGGATCGGGGAGCTTCGTGCCGCGAACCTGACCGCGATCGCCATCGAAGCGGCCAAGCCTGCCGTCGTCAACGGGTTCATCGCATCGACCACCATCGTGTTGCTGCTCTGCACGATCGTGCTCCTTCGTGCCAGGAGGTGGCCCGGGCGGGCGGTCTCGTTCATATCCGTGTACGGTCGCAAGCTCATGTTGCTGGCACTCGCGGTCCCTCCCGCCTCGACCCTCATGTTTCTCGTAGATCCGCGGCCTGCCTCGCCCGGCACTGCACTATCCAGCTTCTTCATCACGCTTGCGATCATCTGGGCGTTCGGGCTGCTACTCGAACGGTTCACCGGCCCGCGTATGCCGGTGGTGGTGATCAGTCTGATGACGGTCGCGGTCATCTCCGTGGACCAGTTCCTCGGCGCGCCGCTCTCGTACACGAGTTTCCTCGGGTATTCTCCGCTGCCCGGGGCACGATACTACGGTCTGGGCAACGAGGGGGCCGCGCTCCTCTTCGGTGCCGCGGTCATCGGCTACGCCATGCTACTCGACGAGTATCGCGATGCGTCGTGGGTCCGCGGTGCGGGTCTCTGGGGGTTGCCGGTCCTCGGTCTTGTCGTGACCTGGGTCGGAGCCGCGCCCAACTTCGGTGCGAACATCGCCGTAGCTATCTGGGCGGTCGTCGGCTTCGCCGCGATGTGGATAATCTACAACAAGATACGCATAGACTGGCGTATCGTCGTGGCCTCTGTCCTCGTGATGGTCATGCTTATCGCTGTCTTCACACTTATAGACATGCGTGCCGAGGCCGGTTCGCGGTCCCATCTCGTGCGGGCGTGGGAGAGCATGGCCAAGGGCGGCGTCTCCGAGTTGTGGCTGATAATCGTACGGAAGGCGGAAACGAACATCCGAGTCCTCACGCACACGAACTGGTCGTATCTGTTGATAGCAGTGCTGGCGTTTCTCGGTTTCATGCGGTGGCGCCCTCACGGCGACTTCGCGGCGACCCTGGCGGAGAACCCCGGGTATTCGGCCGGAATGGCTGCCTGCCTGATCGGTGGACTCGCTGCCTACCTGACGGAGGACTCGGGAATCGTCCTGCCTGCGCTCATCATGATCTATGTCGGCGTCGGCATCCTCCATCTGATGCTTGACCGACTTCCCCGTGCGGTGACCGAGGGGGCGGCGGAGGAGCGATGCTGAGTGTCGCCACGCTCGCCTGGCATGCGGTCGGTTTGACCGTCGTTGCTCTGGCGGCTGTGGCGGTACCGTGGGCCGGCATGCGCATGCTGGCTCCTTCTCTCGCTCAGAGCGCGCGCACGGTCCGCAACTACCGCGGCCGCGAGGTGTTCCTCGGCCTCGGTCTCGTGTGGGTGTTCTGGGGCGTAGCCATGGCGATCCACCAGCTCGTGGCGATGTTGTTCTCGCTGCCGCATGAGTACACGACTTCGCTATGGTTCCAGACCATGCTAGCGATACCTCTCGTTGCCGGAGCATTCACGTTCGGCCTCATCGATGACTCCTTCGGGACCGCCGGCCACAAGGGATTTCGTGGTCATCTCGCGGCGTTACTGAACGGTCGCCTCACCACCGGTTCGATCAAGCTCTTCGGCATCGGATTCCTGGCCCTTGTGGGGGCGGCATGGCCCGCCTTGGCATGGGACGGAGTGACGGTCTTGACATTGCTGCACTACGGCGTTGCCGTGCTGGTCATCGGACTTGCGGCCAACATCGTGAACCTGTTCGATCTGCGTCCCGGCCGGGCGCTCAAAGTCTACACGCTACTCGTGTTCATCGCGGTTCCGATCGGTGTCTGGTCGCTCGTCCGTACCGATGACGGGTTGCCGCTGGCAAGCGCACTCTTCGACGGATTGATGGTGCTCGTCGTCGTGCTTGGCCCCGTCATCGCGGTGTGGCGTTTCGATGTAACCGAGTCAGGGATGCTCGGGGATGCCGGGGCGAACGCTTTCGGGATGCTCGCGGGGTTGCTGCTCGTCTTCGCTCTCCCGTTCACGGGAGCGGTAGTGGCCGCCGTCGTACTGCTCGGCTTGAACCTGGCCTCGGAGCGCGTGTCGTTCTCAGCGGTTATCGAGCGCATCGCCGTGTTTGCTGCCATCGACCGATGGGGGAGGGCGCGTCACGACGTTTGATCGGAGGGAGCGCGAACGAATCGCCCACATGTCGTCGCGCGCGGGTAGAATGGCAGGGAGGTATGGCGAGTCGAGGCGGACGGAGGCGGGATTCGACTGATGGCAAAACACATCTTCGTGACCGGTGGCGTGGTGAGTTCCCTCGGAAAGGGGATCACGGCAGCTTCACTCGGTCGGTTGCTCAAGTCGCGAGGCCTCAAAGTCACGATTCAGAAGCTCGACCCGTACCTCAACGTCGATCCCGGCACGATGAGCCCGTTCCAGCACGGGGAGGTGTTCGTGACGGATGACGGGGGAGAGACCGACCTCGACCTCGGGCACTACGAGCGTTTCATCGACGAGTCGCTCTCCCGTGACTGCAGTGTGACCGCCGGTTCTATCTACCAGACGGTCGTGAACAAAGAGCGCCGCGGCGACTTCCTCGGCGGCACCGTGCAGGTCATCCCTCACGTCACCAACGAGATCAAAGACCGCATCACGCGTCTTGCCGAGCAGACCCAGCCTGACGTGATCATCACCGAGGTGGGCGGTACGGTCGGTGACATCGAATCACTTCCGTTCATCGAGGCGATACGGCAGCTGCGCAAGGATGTCGGATGGCAGAACGTGTGCTACATCCACGTCACCCTTGTTCCCTACATCGCTGCTTCGGCCGAGCTCAAGACCAAGCCGACTCAACACTCGGTCAAGGAGCTGCGCTCCATCGGTATCCAGCCCGACTTCATCGTCTGCCGGTCGGACCGGCCAATCGATGCGGGTATCCGCCGCAAGATAGCGCTCTTCTGCGACGTGGACCCGAAGGCGGTTGTGAGTGCGCAAGACGCACGCTCGATCTACGACGTGCCGATGCGCCTGCGTGAGCAGGGCCTCGACGAGATGGTCATCGACCGTCTCGGCCTGGAGTGCGGCGAGCCCGACATGACCGAGTGGGAGCGCTTCGTCGCACACTCGGCGTCGCTGGCGGACACCGTCGATATCGCACTCGTCGGCAAGTACGTTGCTCTGCCGGACGCATATCTCTCGATCACCGAGGCCCTTGATCATGCGGGCATCCATCACGATCACAAGGTGAACGTGCATTGGGTCGATGCCGAGAGTCTCACGCCTGAGGAGGTCGAGCAGATCCTGTCCGAGATGGACGGGATTCTCGTGCCGGGCGGATTCGGGATCCGCGGTATCGAGGGGAAGGTCCGCGCAGCACGTCATGCGCGCGAGAACGCCATACCATACCTTGGCATTTGTCTCGGGATGCAGGTCGGGGTCATCGAATACGCACGGCACGTCGCGGGATTGTCAGGAGCGAACTCTCCCGAGTTCGAGCCGGCGACAGAGCATCCCGTCATCGACCTCATGCGCGACCAGCATGACATCGCCGACATGGGCGGCACGATGCGCCTCGGCTCGTATCCCTGCAAGATCACGGCCGGAAGTCTGGGGCACGCCGCGTATGGCGAAGAGGTCATCTACGAGCGGCACCGCCATCGCTTCGAGGTCAACAACGCATACCGGCAGCAGCTTGCGGATGCGGGCCTCATCATCAGCGGCATTTCTCCGGACGGCAGGCTCGTCGAGATGGTGGAGTTGCCCGATCACCCGTGGTTCGTCGGCAACCAGGGTCATCCCGAGTTCAAGAGCCGGCCTACGCGTCCCGCTCCGCTCTTCCGCGACTTCATAGGCGCTGCCGTGGAGCGCAAGCGCACCCGCAAGGGGTAGGGAGATGAGTGCCGAGCGGCTGCTTGCCACCTTCATCGATCTCGTACGCATCGACAGCCCGTCGGGCCTGGAGGCCGCGCTCGCCGGTCACTGCGC
>SKKZ01000151.1 GCA_007123455.1 Coriobacteriia bacterium
CACCGCCGGGAACGAGCCACGACGCTGCTTCTGAGGCGATACGCCGTACGACGTCGAGCCCGTCGGAACCCCCATCGAGCGCAAGATGCGGCTCATAGCCGAGCACCTCGGCGGGAAGCTCGGGAAGGTGAGCGGTCGGGATGTAGGGCGGGTTGGAGACGACGAGGTCGACCGTACCGCGCAGCTCCTCGGGCACGCCGGAGAACAGGTCGCCTTCGAGCACGGTAACCCGGTCCGTGACTCCCAGCCGCTCGGTGTTTCTGCGCGCGACGGTAACCGAATGCGGTGCGATCTCAGTCGCGACCACCCGCGCCGAGGGCCTCTCGGTGGCGATGGCGCATGCGATACAACCCGATCCGCTACACACTTCGATCACGACCGGTTCTTCCACGCCGCTGATGAGATCGAGCGCGACGTCAACGAGAACCTCTGTCTCGGGGCGCGGGATGAACACACCGGGCTCTACCCGGACGATGATATGGCGGAAGGGCATCTCGCCGGTGACGTATTGGAGCGGCTCGCCGGCCGCCCGGCGTTTCACGCCCTCACGCAGCGTGCTGCGCTCCGCGTCCGTGAGCGGACGCTCGTGGTAGGCATAGACTTCGACACGCGAGAGTCCCGTGGCCGCTGAGAGCAGCCACTCGGCCGACCGACGCGGGGATTCGACATCCTCCCGCTCGAAGTACGCGACCGTCCAGTCGAGCGCGTCTCTGACCGTCCAGACGCGCGCGCCCATGCGTCAGACCACCGACGCCAGCCGTTCGGCCCGGTCTGCAGCAGCGAGCGCTTCGATCACCGGGCCGATCTCGCCCATCATGATGGCAGGCAGGTTGTGGACGGTCAGCCCGATGCGGTGGTCGGTCAGGCGGTCCTGCGGAATGTTGTAGGTACGAATCTTCTCCGAGCGTCCGCCCGAGCCGATCTGGCTGCGCCGCTCGGCCCCGAGCTCGGCCTGCTGCCGCTCGAGCTCCATCTCGTAGAGCCGCGCGCGCAGCACGCGCATCGCATTCTCCTTGTTCTGGAGTTGAGACTTCTGGTTCTGCGACTGCACGACGAGCCCCGTGGGAAGGTGTGTGATGCGCACCGCCGAATCAGTGGTGTTGACCGATTGGCCGCCCGGTCCGCTCGAACGGTAGACATCGACGCGCAGGTCGTTCTGGTTGACTTCGATCTCGACGTCCTCGGCCTCGGGAAGCACCGCCACAGTCGCGGTCGACGTGTGGATACGCCCTCCGGACTCGGTCGCCGGGATGCGCTGCACGCGGTGCACACCGGACTCGAACTTGAGCCTGGAGTAGACGCCGGCGCCCTTGACCATGAAGGAGACCTCCTTGAAGCCTCCCACCTCGTTCTCCGAGGCGTCGATCTCCTCGACCTTCCAGCGCTGCGACTCAGCGTACCTCGTGTACATCCGGTACAGGTCGGCGGCGAACAGTCCCGCCTCGTCGCCCCCGGCGCCCGCGCGGATCTCAACGATGACGTTCTTGTCGTCGTTGGGGTCGGTCGGGAGCATCATGACCTTGAGCTCCTCCTCGAGCACGGACTTGCGCTCTTCGAGCTCGGCAAGCTCCTCGCGGGCAAGCTCCCGCATCTCCGGATCGCTCTCGGATCGCACGATCTCCTCGGCGTCCGCAATCCCGTCGAGTACCCTGAAGTACGCGATGATGGCGTTGGCCAGCGGCGTCTGCGACGCCTGCTCCTTTGCGAGGCGCGCGTAGGTCTTCTGATCGGAGAGCAGTGCCGGATCGCCGAGGCGGTCCGTGAGCTCCCGGTAGGATGTGAGAATCGATTCGAGCTTCTCGCGCATGGGGAAACGGTTCCTTATGTCGGTCGTGTGTTCGTCTCAGAGCGTAGCATGCCGGCGGTGCCTGCGGGCGCTCAGCCGAGCGTATCCCAGCCGCGGGCGAGGACGCGCCAGTAGACCCGGCTGGCGACCGTGAGCGCTGTCGCGATGCCCACGTAGAGCACGCCGAGTGCGGGACGCGGCGCGGCGGTGAGCCGAAGTGCGTGGCCGCCTGCCATCATGACGACCACCACGACCCAGGAGCGTACGGACAGGAAGCCGACGATCGATGCCGTCGGTCCCCTGTCATGGATGCGGCGCGAAACCCCCCGCGCGATCCGGTCCAGGAGGAAGCGGGACTTCACCAGTCCCAGAACCACGCCCGCTCCGAACAGCGCTGCCGTCCATTCGACCGGCAATAGCCACCCCGCCCCGCGCATGCCGAGTATGAGTGCCGCGATCATCCACAGCCCTCCGGCCAGCACGAGCTGCACGCGCTCGCCCGGAGTGAGTACGGGACGGACGGAGAATGTCGCTGCGGGGATGACGGGAGCCTCCACCACAACGGGAGGAGGCGCCACGGACGCGGGTGCGCGTGGTTCGGTGGTCTGTTTCATGGGCCGGTACATAGCAAGTGCCGCGCCTAGGAGAGCGCGACCGGCTCGCCATCATCGACGGAGGCGACCTCTTCGGTCGAGAGTCCCTCTGCGGTGAGTGGTGTGCCGCATGCCGCCGCAGGATCCAGCTCCCCACGAGCGATCGCATCTTCGCGCTCCTCGCATGCGATGACAGCCTTCATCGCGGTGATCGCGACCTCGACCATGTCGTCGTCGGGCTCTCTCGTGGTCATCCGCTGGAGTTGCAGTCCGGGCCAGAGCACGACCTTGACGAGCGGGTTGTCGGGCTTCTTGCCGGCCCACTTGATGACCTCGTAGGCAAGCCCGGCGATGAGCGGGAGCAAAAGAATCCGGAAGGAGATAGCGACGGCGAGCGTGATGGCACGGCTGTCGGTGCCGAGCAATCCGGTGACGGTCTTGACCGGGATGAGCGAGAATACCAGGATCGCGATCACCATCACCATCAGCAGGAACGACGTGCCGCATCGTACATGCATGGTCTGGTAGCGTTGGATCAGTTCGGAATCGAGCGGGAACCCCCGCTCGTACGCGTGGATGGTCTTGTGCTCCGCCCCGTGGTACGCGAAGACACGCTGGATGTCCTTGATGCGGCTGATCGCCCAGATGTAGGCGAAGAACGCTACTACACGCAAGACGCCGTCGACAACGTTCCAGGTGAAGGGTCGCTCGGTCGCCTGGCCGACCATGAAGTTCGTGAGCACTGCGGGCAGCACGATGAAGAGCAGGACCGCCAGGCCTACTCCGAGGCCCATCGAGAGCGCGATCTCCTTACTCGTAAGCTTCTCCTCGTCGGTCTCACCGGCGTGCTCGGCAGAGACAGCGAACGCCTTCATGGCGAGTACGAGACTCTCGTACAAGCCGACGACGCCCCGGATGACGGGCTTGCCGAGATTCGGATGCTTGGAGACGGCGGTGCGCAGGGCGTGCTCCTCGACGTAGATATCACCGTCCGGCTTGCGGATCGCGACAGCCCAGTTGTGCTTGCCCCGCATCATGACGCCCTCGAGGACCGCCTGACCCCCGATATGCGTGTGCTTGATCGGCATCAACGTCCGCCCTTCTGTTCGAGTAGTTGCGTCCAACCCCGTCTTACCTCGATGGGGACGGACGAGTATGTTGCGAGCCACACGAGATACACTGCGACAGCCGCGAGCAGGATTCCGGCATTGGGCTGATTGGTCCAGTACGGGCTGCCCGGCAGTCTGAAGACATCCATGATAGCAAGGCCGAGGATCGACATCGTCACGAGCGATACGTTCGCCGCATTGTCACGCCGTTCGAGATAGCGTACCCGGCGAATCTTTCCGCGCGAGCGCAGCGATGCGGCCACACTCCAGACAGCCGGCCGCAAACCGACGAGCAGCAGTGCGGCGATCGCGCCGAAGAGCGGCCACGACCACCCTCCGGAGAGCAGACGCGTGAAGAACGCGGCAACCAGGGCCGGTGCAGAAAGGTGGGCTTTGACGACATCCCAATCCGGGTCGTAGGGCGCACGGGGTTCCGGTGCGCTCCGTGTGATCGCTTCACTCACGTCGCGGGGCCCGTTCGTACGGTTCTCCACATGTCATCTTCCCCTCACGGCACGGGCCACGACGGCATGAGGCTCCCGCGTCCATGAAGATGTAGGGCGCCGTGGGCTCGGCGAGGCCGAGCATCGCAAGCGCGAGTTCGCGAATCTCCCACTGGGCGCGCTTGCAACACCTCAGTTCGAGGAAGTGCAGCAGCTCACGCACGTTCATCGTGATGACGATCTTCGTCTCCATGGCATTGGGAAGCAGGTACCTGGCGTCCTCGGCGGGCACGCCGGACTCGATGAGTTCCCGATAGGCGGCGAACGCGGCCGACGTCGCCGCATCGAAGCGCGACAGGGCGGCAGGGTCGTCTGCTACGGTCGGCGGTACGATGAAGTGCGGCTCTTCGTCGTAGGCGACGTAGCGCTGCGACTGCTGGTTGTACGACGCGAGACGGTGCCGGACGAGCTGGTGGGTCATCGCCCGCGAGACCCCGTCGACCGCGAACGTGTATGAGGCGTGCTCGAGCGCCGAGAAGTGCCCCGAGCCCATGATGATACGCAACACCTTGCGCACGCTCTCGTCGGGCAGGTCGTCCATGAGGTCGGCGGCTCCCACCGGCGCGTAGCAGAGGCGTGCGGCAACGGCGACGGCTCGCTCGGGCTCCGGGGTATGGTAGAGCAGGCGGACGTCCACGCAGCTACCTCTCGGGGAAACGGGGCCGCACAGGCTCCGATACGGCAAGGGAGGCGAGTCGCCTCGCCTCCCTATTCTAGCAGTGCCGGTCCGAAAGACCGCCTACTCGGCGCTCTCCTCGGCGGGCGTACTCTCGGCAGGTGCTTCCTCGGCAGGAGCAGCATCGCCCACGGCATCGGTCGCGCCCTCGGCGGACGCGGTCGCGGTCTCGAACTTCGCTGCCTTGGAGGCCTTCTCGGCTTCCTTGGCGGCACGAGCCTCGCGAGCGAGCAGTGCGGCCTCTTCGTGAGCCTTCTGCCTGGCCTCACGCTCAGCGGCCTCACGCTCGAGGACGTTGGCGGCCGAAGCGCCGAATTTGTCGGCGAAGCGCTGTACACGTCCGCCGGAGTCGACGAGCTTCTGAGTGCCGGTGTAGAACGGGTGGCACTTCGAGCAGAGCTCGACGTGGAGCTCGCTCTTGGTGGAGCGGGTCGTGAACGACTCGCCGCACGAACACTTGACCGTGCTCTCGACGTAGTCCGGATGAATTCCCTCGCGCACGTGCAGTCACCTCCGATAAGCGGCCCTGGTTTCCGACCAGGGCCTACGCACAAAGCCGAGCTAGTGTAGCACGCGTCCAGTAGGCGGGCAACGAGACGTTACAGGTCGACGCCGTTGCTCTTGTCCGCGGCCTTCTTGGCCATGCGATGCAGGAACTCCTGATTGCTCGGCACCTGCCGCAATCCCTTGATCAGCATCTCGATAGCACGCTCCGAGCTGTCCACACCGTGGAGGATGCGCCGCAGGCCCCACACGAAAGGTGCCTCCATCGGATCGAGAAGCAGCTCCTCTTTGCGAGTACCGCTCGTGACGACGTCGATCGCAGGGAAGATGCGCCGGTCGGCAAGACGCCGGTCGAGCCTGAGCTCCATGTTTCCGGTGCCCTTGAACTCCTCGAAGATGACCTCGTCCATCTTCGAACCGGTCTCTACGAGCGCCGTCGCCATAATGGTGAGCGAACCGCCGTGCTCGATGTTGCGAGCGGCACCGAAGAAGCGCTTCGGCGGGTAGAGCGCGGTCGAGTCCACGCCGCCGGAGAGGATGCGTCCGCTCGCCGGCGTCGCGAGGTTGTATGCGCGGGCGAGGCGGGTGATCGAGTCGAGCAGGATGAGGACGTCGTATCCACTCTCGACCAGGCGCTTGGCGCGCTCCATAAGAAGTTCGGCGACGGCTATGTGGTTGTCAGCCGGCATGTCGAAGGTCGAGGACACGACCTCGCCCTTGATCGACCGTTCCATATCGGTAACTTCTTCAGGCCGCTCGTCCACGAGCAGGCACATGAGGTAGACATCGGGGTCGTTCTTGGCGATGGAGGCGGCGATCTCCTTGAGAATGGTCGTCTTGCCTGCTTTGGGAGGCGAGACGATGAGGCCACGCTGCCCCTTGCCGATGGGGGCCACGAGATCGATGATGCGTGCCGTCAGCTCGTCCTTGCCCGTTTCGAGCCGGAAGCGCTCGTCGGGGTAGACGGGCGTCAGATCGCGAAAGTGCTTGCGGTTGCGGGACTGATCGGGACTCATCCCGTTGATCGAATCGATGCGCTGGAGTGCCGGATACTTCTCGTTGTCCTTCGGCGGACGCACCTGTCCACGGACCAGATCGCCGCGGCGAAGCTCGCCTCGGCGTATCTGCGACATCGAACAGTAGACGTCCGAATCGCCGGGCAGGTAGCCGCTCGTACGGATGAACCCGTAACCCTCGGGAAGCACGTCGAGGATCCCGTTGATCTCGACGAAACCCTCGGCGCGAACCTTCGCCTCCAAGACCGCGTCGATGAGCTCGTCCTTCTTCTTGAGCGCCTTGACGTCGAGCGAAAGCTCGGCTGCCATCTCCTTCAGCTCGGTGACCTTCTTGGCCTCGAGGTCTGCGCGAGTGATCGACGGCTGCGGTGGCTGCTGTTGGGACCCTCCGCCGCCGCGGCGTCCCCGCTTGCGCGGTCTGGCACTCATGAGTTCTTGACCTTCTCCCAGTCGGCCAGGAACGACTCCAGGCCACGATCGGTAAGCGGGTGC
>SKKZ01000199.1 GCA_007123455.1 Coriobacteriia bacterium
CATGCCGCTCGCGATAGGAGTACCGACCCCGGCAGGCTCCGTCACGCGCGCTAGGATATCACTTCCGCAGAGACAGCAGCACCATAGAGGACACTCTACGAGGCCACGACGTGCTCTGCGAAGAACCGGTGCACGCGAGGATCCCCGGTGAGCTCGGGATGGAACGCGGTGGCCATCAGGTCGCCTTGTCGAGCGGCAACGACCATGCCTTCATGACTCGCCAGCGGCTCGACATCAGCTCCGAGCTCCTCGATCCATGGAGCGCGGATGAACACGCCCCGGAACGTCCCGTCCTCGAGATGGGCGAAGTCGAGATCGGCTTCGAACGAATCGACTTGTCGACCGAACGCGTTGCGGCGCACGGTGATGTCCATCAGGCCCAGACTCTCCTGACCCGGCACAGCATCCAGGATCTCACGCGCGATGAGGATCGCGCCGGCACACGTACCCCAGATGGCTAATCCCGCGGAGTGATGCTGGCGGATCGGATCGTAGAAGCCGTACGAAAGCATGAGCTTGGCGATCGCCGTGGACTCTCCGCCCGGGATAACGAGACCGTTCAGTTCGGCCAGCTGAGAGGGCATGCGAATAGCCGTCGCGCGGACCCCGAGCGACTCGAACATAACGATGTGCTCGCGAAAAGCTCCCTGCAAGGCGAGCACGCCGATGTGCACGCTACCAGCCCCGTTCCTGCATCCGCTCGGCATCGGGGATGTCGGAGATGTTGATGCCGACCATGGGCTCTCCAAGATCACGCGAGACACGCGCGATGACCTCAGCGTCCTCGAAGTGCGTCGTAGCTTCGACGATCGCACGTGCGCGCTTGGCCGGATCCCCACTCTTGAAGATTCCGCTCCCCACGAAGACTCCGTCGCAGCCGAGCTGCATCATGAGTGCGGCATCCGCCGGCGTCGCGATGCCGCCCGCCGAGAAGTTCACGACAGGCAGCTTACCGTTCTCGTGGACCCAGCGCACGAGTTCGTACGGTGCCCCAAGCTGCTTGGCGGCATCGAAGAGTTGGTCGGTCCTGATGCCGGTCACCCAGGCGATGCCGTCGGTAACGGTACGCATGTGTCTGACGGCCTCGACCACGTTGCCGGTTCCCGGCTCCCCCTTGGTGCGGACCATGGCAGCGCCTTCCGCGATCCGCCGGAGTGCCTCACCGAGGTCGCGCGCTCCACACACGAACGGCGCCTTGAATGCCCACTTGTCGACGTGATACTGCTCGTCGGCCGGTGTGAGCACCTCGGACTCGTCGATGTAATCGACACCGAGCCCCTCGAGAACCTGTGCTTCGACGAAATGGCCGATGCGGCACTTCGCCATCACGGGAATGGTGACGGCATCCATGATTTCGGTGACCACCGTCGGGTCGGCCATGCGGGCAACTCCGCCGGACGCGCGGATATCGGCCGGCACACGCTCGAGCGCCATGACAGCGACCGCACCGGCATCCTCGGCCACCTTGGCCTGCTCGGCGTTGACCACATCCATGATGACCCCGCCCTTGAGCATCTCGGCAAGGCCGGTCTTCACGCGGAGCGTACCGGTCTCTCTGACTACGTCACTCACGTTCGGGACTCCTTCACATCAGATCGGACGGGGCCGACGGTACGGTCCCGGGGGTGAACGGTCTTCGATTGTACTCGCGTCTAAGCACACGGTACAAGCAGTCGGATGGTGCGTAACGCAGAGAGGGCACGCGACTACTGCATGGAGATATTGACATCCAGCGGAACGACCTGGAACCAGGTGTTGCCGGGCGACAGGCGAATCAGAGTGCCGTCATCCGCAGTGAACCTCGGTGGAGCAGACGTATCGGCTTCCCAAGTCCCGTCCAGCCGAACACCGTTCCGGAACACGCTCACCCGACCGGAGCCCGTGAGCCTCACATCGAAGGTTCCCCCGCCGGCGGAGGCGTGCTGTGCCCACATAACCACGACGTTGCGTGCGTACAGCTGCTCAGAGGTGAGCGCATCGACATGGACACTGCCGTTGTTCACGCGGAAGTAGACGTCCCGACTCTCGTCGTAGGTCCACCGGGCACGATTGGCCGGCGAGAAGGGTATCTCGATGACTGCAACGGCGGGCCCTGTCGTCTCAGCCGAGCGATCGAACGGAAGGGCCACGGGTGCCTGAGTAGGACTCATGCCCCGGCGAGAAGCCTCAGCTCGCAGCGTCGCGAGATCGAGGTACAGGTTGTGCGGCGCACGCCTCGCCGAAGACCGGCTATACGGGGCGGAGACGCCGGCGTCCTGGCTGAGATTCTCTATACCTGCATCACGCAGACGCACACCCACGGGTCTCGAGGACCCCGAGAAACCGAAGAGGGCCGAGTACTGGGGCACGATGTAGGTATCGGAAACGCGAGCGCTTCTGACCGGCCCTATGGGGTTCGCCGTCCGCGAATGGAAAAGAGCGTTGAACCTTGTGATGCCACCTTCGGTAATCGACTCATACACCACATCCGCCGATTGTATGCCGCTCTGTGGACGTGCTGCAGGAGAGTTCTCGATCTTCACGGCCACTATTCTGAGTTGAGATGGGTCGGACTCGTCCTCTATAGGCTCACCGGTCAGAGGCCAACGAGGCGGCTCGGGCGGCTGGGGCACACTCCGCTCACGCTCGGCGACAGGCCACGCCGAGGTGACCTCTCTGGGCTCCTCGGGCGTGTCTTCAGACAACAACCACACTGCAACGCCGGCGGCGACAGCCAACACCACGGCGACGATGCCGGCTACGATCAGTATGGTCTTCTTGTGGTTCGCCCAGAGTTCTTTCACGCTGTCTCCTTCGCATCTCGCCGAAGCATACGGGCGCACGCCGAAGCGGTCAACGAGGTAGTCACTCGTTGCACGCATGAGCCCACGGGACTACAGTTGACGCATGCCTTGCTATCTCCTGCACATAGTCGAGCAGCCCGATGCCACACCTTACGAGGATCCAGCCCTCAAGGACCTTGTCGGTTCGTTTCCGCGCTTCTTCTGCACGCAATGCCAGCCGCCGGCACAGCTCAAGCCCGGCGAAAGCATCCGTTGCCTCGACCGCGAAGAGCCCTGCTGGAAGCTTCCCGGGGATTCCTATTAGGACCGCTGACCGCGAACCCTGGGCTCCCCTGCTACATCAAGCCGTCTGGCACGCCACAGCAGCCATGCCCCGACTGCGAAGACCGGCACCGTGAGGACCTGGCCCATGGTCAGCGGCCCCAGCACCGCACCAAGGTGCGCATCGGGCTCACGGAAGAACTCGACGAATATTCGAAACGCACCGTACAAGATGAGGAACCAGCCGAGCATCTCCCCATCAGGCCGCTTACGCCGCGCGAGTACCACCATGACCACAAACAATACGAGTCCTTCGAGAAACGCCTCGTAAAGCTGGGACGGGTGACGCGGTAGTGGGCCGGCTCCCGGAAACACCATGCCCCACGGGACATCGGTCACGCGCCCCCAGAGCTCGGCATTGATGAAGTTAGCGACGCGACCGAAGAAGATGCCGATGGGGGCCCCGACAGCGACGAGGTCGGCGAGCCTGAGAAGAGAGACATCGATACGTCGTGACAACAGATAACCCGCAAGGATGATGCCTGCCAGCCCTCCGTGGAACGACATGCCCCCTTCAGTGGTCCGGAAGAGCGAAAGCGGATCCGATAGTAGCTGCGGCAGCGAGTAGAAGACCATGTAGCCCACGCGCGCACCGATGACCAGGCCGAGCACACCGTAGAGGAACACGCTGAAGAGATCGTCCTCGGACAGCCCCACCTCCCAGCGCCGGTTGAGCAGGACAACTACGAGGATCCCTGCGACGAATCCTGCCACATAGGCAAGACCGTACCACCTGACCGCGAACGGGCCGATCGAGAAGATCACCGGGTCGATCGTCGGGTATGTCAGCGCCGCCATGTCACATCGCCTCAAGACGCCTGATGCGCTCATCTATCGGCGGATGGGTGTTAAAGAGTGCGTTGAGTCCCCCGCCATAGTCGCGCAGCGGATTGTAGATATAGAGGGCCTCTGTGGCCTTGTTCGCCACCGAGAGCTTCTCATGATCGCCGGCGATCTTGCGCAACGCGCCCGCCAGACCAGGCGGGTAGCGCGTCAATAGGGCACCGTTCGCATCGGCAAGGTACTCCCGCTTCCGGGATATCGCCATCTGGATAAGTGCGGCGAAGAGCGGCGCGAGTATCGCGAGGGCGACCCCTATCAACATGAAGATCGCCTGCGCCTGACCACCGCCCTGTCCGCCACCCTGGCTGCCACCACGACGGCGCGCGCTCCCCCACCAGAACGAGCGGATCATCCAGTCCGAAAGGAGGACCACGGTGCCTGCAAGCACGGCGGTCATCGTCTGTACAAGCGTGTCGTAGTTCTTGACGTGAGCCAGCTCATGAGCGACAACGCCTTCGAGCTCGAGTCGGTCGAGCTTCTCCATGAGCCCACGGGTGACGGCGATCGCCGCGTTCTGCGGGTTGCGCCCCGTCGCGAAGGCGTTAGGGGCTGGATCGTCGATGACGTACGCCTTGGGAACGGGCAGGCCGGCAGCGATGGAGAGTCCCTCGATGATGTTGACCAGATACGGCTCGGTCTCGCGGTCGACCGGACGCGCCTTGCTCATCGACAGCACGATGCGATCGGAGTACCAGTACGATCCCCACGCCATCGCGAACGAGACGATGAGCGCGAGCACGAGGCCTCCCGGACCCCAGTCTGTCGCGTACCCGAACGCCCATCCTACGGCCAATACGAGCAGCACGAAGACGCCCACCATCGCGAAGCTCTTGAACTTGTTCACCGCGATCTGGTCGTACACGTCAGCGGCCTCCCGGGGATGCTAGATCGGATCGTGCAGTCGGGGTTCCCGGATCCGCTCGCGAAATGCGGCTCAGAACTGTACTCTGACCGCTTCGCGCGCTTCGACTTCGATCTCGAAGTAGTCCTGCTGAACGAAGCCGAGGATGCCCGCGATAAGGTTCGCAGGGAACGACTGGATTGCCGTGTTGAAGCTCATGACCGAGTCATTGTAGAACTGGCGAGCGTACGCGATCTTGCTCTCGGTGCCCGCAAGCTCCTCCTGCAACATCATGAAGTTCTGGTTCGCCTTCAGGTCCGGGTAGGCCTCTGCCACCGCGAAGAGGCTCTTCAGCGTTGACGAGAGCATGTTCTCGGCCTGGCCCTGTTCCTTGACACTGTCGGCGTTGATGGCCATGTTGCGCGCCTCGGTGACCTTCTGCAATGTTTCGGCCTCGTGGGTCATGTAGCCCTTGACGGTCTCGACGAGGTTCGGGATGAGGTCGTAGCGCCGGCGCAACTGCACATCGATCTGGGACCAGGCGTTCTGGACCCGGTTGCGCAACACGACAAGCCGGTTGTAGAGCACAATGACGGCAAGGGCTATGACCGCCAGGACGGCGGCGCCCCCACACAAGAGGAACTCGAATCCTCCGGGCATCTGCTGATCCTCCTCGGACGCGTTGCGCGACGTGCGTTACACTCGCGCACACGATGGTAGCAGAACGAGGGCACAGATGATTCCGATCCGAGACGAGAACCCGACGCGTCGCTTTCCAGTGATCACGGTAGCGATTCTCATCGTGAACATCGTCGTGTTCGTATACGAGGTGTCGCTCTCCGACGCCGAGTTCATGGCATTCATCGACAGATGGGCGTTCATCCCGACGAGATTCGCCGCCGAGCCGCTCTCTCCCGCCGTGCTCTTGACCTTCATCACCGCGATGTTCTTGCACGGGGGCTGGCTGCATCTCGGCGGCAACATGCTCTATCTTTGGATCTTCGGGAACAACATCGAAGACCGACTGGGCAAGGTGCGATTCGTCGGATTCTATCTGGCTACCGGGATCATCGCGACGCTGACCCACGTGATAGTCGAGGGCGTTCGTGACATCCCGCTCCTCGGAGCGAGCGGTGCGATTGCGGGCGTGCTCGGAGCGTACCTCCTGCTCTTTCCCCGGGCCCGTGTCCTTGTGGTGATCCCTATCTTCTTCATCATCGAACTCGCCCGGGTGCCGGCCGCATTCGTGATCGGCTTCTGGTTCCTCATCCAGATACTGCAAGGCATCGGCTCGATCTCGCCGGACGCAACGGGTGGAGGGGTGGCGTGGTGGGCCCACGTCGGCGGGTTCGTAGCGGGCGTTGCGCTGGCGCTCCCCGCGTTCCTCGCCGATCGGCGTGCGCGCAAGAAGAAGTCGTTCACCGCCACCTGGCGCTAGGCAGGGTCTACGCGCTCCGAGTCGATCTCGGCGAGCGCGTCCTGGACGCATATGACCGACGCGAGCTGGCGCCGGAAGTACTCACAGTACGCGTCGGCAAGCTCCTCGAGCTCACGGTCATCGGCCTCGATACCCTCGACCTCGACGCTGAGTGCAACCATACCGGCCAGGGGAGCCGAGTAGCCACCGGTTTCCTCGGCAAGCGACTCGATCGCTGAGAGCAGGAATGCGGGGATGCGCACGGTGACTCCGATCTCCGTGCCACAGCTCGGGCAGGTGAAGACGATATCTGCCTGCTCGGGCTCGCGCAGGACGACCGTGTCGATGTCTTC
>SKKZ01000229.1 GCA_007123455.1 Coriobacteriia bacterium
CTCACGGAGATCAGCGACCTGCGTGACGAGTCGGACCGCAAGGGCATGCGCGTCGTCATCGAGCTCAAGCAAGCGTGCATCCCACAGGTCGTGCTCAACAAGCTCTACAAGCACACGCCGCTACAGACGGGCTTCGGCGTCATCATGCTCGCGCTCGTTGACGGCGTTCCCCGCACGCTCACGCTGCCCCAGGTCCTTCACCACTACATCGACTTCCAGAAGGAGGTCATCACTCGCAGGACGCAGTTCGAGCTGCGCAAGGCCGAGGAGCGCGCACACATCCTCGACGGATACGTCATAGCGCTCGACAACATCGACGAGGTCATTAAGATCATCAGGGGCAGCGCCGATGACAGCGAGGCAAAGGGACGGTTGATCGAGCGCTTCGGCTTGTCCGAGGCGCAGACCGACGCCATCCTCGAGATGCGCCTGCGCCGCCTGACGGGTCTGGAGCGCAACAAGATCGAGGAGGAACTTGCCGGGCTGCGCGAGCGAATCGCGTGGTTCAAGCAGGTCCTCGGCGACGTCACCCTCGTGCTTCAGATCATCAAGGAAGAGATGGCCGAGATCCGTGCGAAGTTCGCTGACGAGCGCCGCACGGAGATCACCGGGGTCGCTCACGACCTCGATGTCGAAGACCTTATCGCCGAGGAGGACATGGTCGTCACCATCACGCAGGCCGGCTACGTCAAGCGCCTCCCGGTCGCGACGTTCCGCCAGCAGAAGCGAGGCGGCAAGGGAGTAGCGGGGACCAACCTGCGGGAGAATGACTTCGTCGAGCACCTCTTCATCAGCTCTACACACGATTACGTGCTCTTCTTCTCGACGGCGGGCAAGGTCTACCGTCTCAAAGTGCACGAGCTCCCGGTCGGTTCGCGCCACGCACGTGGGACGGCCATCGTGAACCTGCTGCCGTTCGCGCAAGACGAGCGTATCGCGGCCGTCATCAACACCCGCGAGTTCTCGCCCGACGACTACCTGCTCTTCGCCACGAAGCACGGCATGAGCAAGAAGACGGCGATGGACGCATACGACCGCAGCCGCCGCGACGGCATCATCGCGATCAACCTGCGCGACGAGGACGAACTCATCAGCGTACGCCGGGTGCGCACCGGCGAGCGCGTCGCCATGGTCTCGACAGCGGGCAAGGCCATCGTGTGGGACGAGGGCGACGCACGACCGATGGGCCGCGACACCATGGGAGTCAAGGGCATGGCGCTCAAGACCGGCGAGTCGGTGCTCGGAATGGAGATCGCGCCAGAGGGCAGCGAGCTCTTCGTCGTCACCGAGCGCGGCTACGGAAAGCGCACCCCCATCGCCGAGTACCCGATTCAGAAGCGTGGCGGCATGGGAGTGAAGACGATCCAGGTCACGCCCAAGAAGGGACCCCTTGCCGGCATGAAGGTAGTGCAGCCCGATCACGAGTTGATGCTCATCTCCGACGAGGGCGTGGTCATTCGTGTGCGCGCCGAGGACGTTTCGCGACTCGGTCGCTCGACACAGGGCGTCAAGGTGATGAACGTCTCGCAGTCCGACCGGGTCCGAGGCATCGCCCGCGTCTCTTCGAGCAAGAAGCGCAAGGCCAAGGGAGTTGCGGAGGGGCAGGGTCTGCTCGTGCCGGAACAGGAGGGCGCCGCTGCGCCGACGTGTCCGGCCCCGGCTTCCGATGCCGATCGTGAGGCTGCTGCCGAGGAACTGGCCAGCGAGGAGTTCGAGGACCTCAGCGAGGAGTAAGGTCTGCTGACATGCCCCCCACTGGCCTCGACGGACGTGTCCGTGCGCTCCTGTTCGACCTCGATGGAACACTCATCGACACGGTGGCGCTCATCCTGAGCTCGTTTCGCCATGCGACAACCCAGGTTCTCGGCAGCCCGCTGCCCGACGAAACGTTGATGCGCAACGTCGGCGTGCCGCTTGCTATACAGATGCGGGAGTTCGCCCCCGACCACACCGATGAGCTTCTGCGCGTGTACCGGGAGCACAACTCGCGCATACACGATGACATGGTGGCCGAGTATCCGGGGACACGAGAGATCCTCGAGCAGCTCGCCGGACGCGGCTTCCCGATGGGTGTCGTGACCTCAAAAGGTACGCCGATGGCGTGGCGCGGTCTCGATGCGTTCGGTATCGGAGGGTTCTTCGAGGTGGTCATCACCTCCGATGACGTACATATATATAAGCCCGATCCGTTCCCGTTGCTGCGGGCCGCCGAGCTCATAGGCGTCCCGGCCGAGGAGTGCCTCTATCTCGGCGACAGCCCGCACGACATGTCGGCGGCCATCGCGGCAGGGTCGGTTCCGGTCGCTGCCTTGTGGGGCGCGTTCGGATCGGAGGCGGTGCTCGCACCGGGACCGGAGTTCGCCCTCGGCTCGATCCGCGAACTGCCGCGGCTCCTCGATGGCGAGAGCGAGGAGTTCCGCGTGACCCGAGCACGAGCGGAGGGTTCGACCGGGCGCGCTCGTGCCCGTAGGCGGAGGAAGATGTGAGACGGTGAGTACGCCGGTGAACTCGAGGAGGAGAACGTGTCGTCGAGAAGCAAAGTGATAGCAGCGCTGGTCGTCCTGGTAGCGGTCGGAGCCGTTACCGCGGTGATCGCGTTCGGAGCGACAGGTCCTTCGGTCGAGGTCGAAACGGTCTCCGTGGACGTGCGGGACCTTGCGGTCTCGGTGACCGCATCGGGTCGTGTCGAGTCTAGTGCCCGGGCGGACGTCTTCCCCCCGACCGCGGGCGTCCTCGCCGAGGTAAACGTGACCGACGGCCAGGAAGTGATGCGCGGTACCGTGCTGGCTATCATGGACACAGCGCCACTCGAGATAGCTGTCGCCCAGGCCGAGGCGGGGCTTGCCCAGGCCGAGGCGGGGCTCGCGTCCGTCGACGATCAGGCCCCGTCGAGTGCCGAGGTCGCTGCTGCGAGGGCCTCGACGGATGCGGCGTGGGCCGCATACCGTTCAGCTCAGGCGGCCGCAGGCGCGGTGTCGGCCCAGGCGCCGTCGCAATCCGATCTCGATGCCGCTGCCGCGGCCACCCGCGCGGCTCGAACCGCCTACGAGCAGGCAGACCAGGCGTACGAGGCACTCAGGACAGCCTCCGCCGCATTGCCGGTAGCCGAGAACCTGGATGCGCTCGGCGGAGCTGAGGTGGCACGCGATCAGGCATACGCCGCGTATCTCGGCGCACAATCCACCGAACGCCAGCTCCGCTCCGCAGACTTCTCAAGCCAGCAGTCTGCGGCAGACGCCGGCGTCGACCAGGCCTACGCGGCGTATCTGGGTGCCAAGGCACAACAGGAGAAGCTCGAGGGGCTCGACCTCTCACCGCAGCGCAGGTCAGCCCGGGCCGCAGTCGACCAGGCACGTGAGGCGCTTGCCACAGCCGAGGACAACCTTGCGAGCGCCGAACTGGTGGCGCCTATTGACGGGGTCGTGCTTTTCAATCCGATCGGCACTCCCGCAGCCGACGGGTCGGCACCGAAGGCAGCGCCGGATGCCGGCGTCGCCCCGCAGGCCGCACCCTTCACAGTGGTCCAGCTCGACTCGACGCGCTTCACCGCGGAGGTCGACGAGGTCGACATAGATCTCGTGAGAACAGGGATGAACGCAACGGTTCGCCTCGACGCGTTCCCGGATCGCTCCTTCGAGACCACCGTCTCCGAGATCAGGCCCGCCGCGACGCTGACGCCGACCGGCGGGACGGTGTTCCCGGTGTATCTGAGCCTGTCGGGGACGGACGCCACGATACTTCTCGGCATGAAAGGCGATGCGACCATCGAGGTCAGCCGCGTCGAGGACGTGATCACCGTTCCGATAGAGGCGCTCTTCGACGAAGCGGGGGAGACCTTCGTTTACCTCGTGAAGGATAATCGTCTCGTGCGCACGCGTGTCGATATCGGCACGCTTACCGAGACTGCGGTCGAGATAGTCTCGGGCGTGTCAGCCGGTGACGAGGTCGCTCTCTCCAGTGCGACCGAGTTCGAGGACGGCATGGCCGTCCGCGTGCGGTAGGCGAGCGCACGTGCCCGAGTCGGCAAACAGGGCGATTCCCGGACCGTGTGACGAGACACGTGTCGTGCTCGAGGCACGGGGCGTTTCCAAGTGCTATCACCTCGGCGAGGTCGAGGTGCACGCGCTGCGTGGCGTAGACCTGTCGATCTGTGAAGGGCGCATGCTCTCACTCATGGGGCCGAGCGGGTCGGGCAAGTCCACGCTCATGCACATCATCGGGCTGCTCGACCGTCCGAGCGAAGGGAGCGTGATAGTCGAGAGCGAAGAGGTCTCGGCGATGGCGCCCAACGAGCTCGCGGCGGTGCGTAACCGTCGCATCGGCTTCGTCTTCCAATCGTTCAACCTGCTGTCCCGGACGACAGCGCTCGCCAATGTCGAGCTCCCGCTGGTGTATGCGGGCGTTTCCGGGACCGAGCGATCGCGCAGGGCGCGCGCCGCGCTCGAGCGGGTGGGACTCGGTGACCGCATGGGCCATCTGCCCAACCAGCTCTCCGGGGGACAGCAGCAGCGCGTAGCGATCGCCCGCGCACTCGTGACCGAGCCGTCTATCGTGCTCGCAGACGAGCCCACCGGCAACCTCGACTCGGTCTCGGGCGTCGACGTCATGACTATCCTGCAGGACCTCAACGCCCACGGCATAACCGTGGTGCTGGTGACGCATGACGACACCGTCGCCCGGCATGCCGAGCGGATCGTGCGCCTCCGGGACGGTCGCGTCGTAGCCGATGATCCCGTGGCCGATCGCATCTGGGCGGCCGACCGGCGCGATGAGGTCGTGGAGGAAGCGGGGGGTGTGCAGGCGTGAACTTCGTCGAAAGCATCCGCATCGCACTTCGCGCGCTCAATGCGAACAAGGTGCGCAGTGCGCTTACCATGCTCGGAGTGATCATCGGCGTGGCTGCGGTCATCCTGCTCGTCGCTATCGGCACCGGTGTCCAGGACGAGATCACCGGCTCGATCGAGGGCCTCGGCTCCAACCTTATCTTCGTCTTCGCCGGCAACTTCGAGGAGGGCCCCGGTGGGGGAGGCCCCGGGGGCAGCTCGGTCCGGTCGTTCTCGATAGAGGACGCCGACCTGCTCCAGCGCAGGCTCGGGTCGGAGCACGCGGTCGTGCCTGTGGTGCAGGGGCCGCTCACATTGCGCGTAGGTAATCGCACGATGCGCACGACAGTGGCCGCCGCAAACGAGAACGCCGGCGACGTGTTCAGCGCGGATTACGTCGGTGGCAGGGGCTATCGTCGTAGCGAGGTCTCGGCGAGCGCGCGGGTCGTCGTCATCGGTGCTACCGTGCGCGACCGCCTGTTCCCCAATCAGGATCCGGTCGGTCAGACGATGAGCATAAACGGGCAGCGGTTCAACGTCATCGGGCACGTCGCTGCCCAGGGCGGTTCTCTCACCGGCGACCAGGACAACCAGGTATTCATGCCGATCACGGCTGCGCAGCGCCTTCTCGGCACCACCGACGTCGGGCTCATCGCCGTGAAAGCCGCGACCGCCGATGACGTCGAGATTCTCCAGCAGCGCATCCGGCAGGTGCTTACTCCGCGCTTCGGCGACGAGTTCAGCGTCTTCTCGCAGGAGCAGACGCTCGGTATCTTCCAGCAGATCCTCGGCACGCTCACCTTCATGCTGGCCGGCATCGCGGGGATATCGCTCCTGGTCGGGGGCATCGGCATCATGAATATCATGCTGGTGAGCGTGAGTGAGCGAACACGTGAGATCGGCATTCGCAAGGCGGTGGGAGCGCGCACCTACGACATCATGAGCCAGTTCGTCATCGAAGCGGTCACGCTCTCGGTCGCCGGCGGCGCCGTCGGCATCGCGCTCGGCGCGATCGGAGCCCAGATACTGACTGAGTGGGTGCCGACCGAGGTCACGGTGTGGGCAGTGGCGCTCGCTTTCACGTTCTCGGCAGGTGTGGGGATCTTCTTCGGCGTGTATCCGGCGTACAAGGCTTCGCGTCTCGATCCGATCGAGGCCCTGCGATACGAGTGATACGGCGCGGTGCCTAGCCCTGGAAGTCCTCCGGGTCGACACCATCGAGGAACTCGCGGAACTGCTCGACCTGGGTCTCCTCGTCTTCTTCGATGACCTCCACCACGGCCGCCTCGTCGAGCACCTCTTCGGAAATGAAGATCGGAGCTCCGGTGCGCACCGCGAGCGCGATCGAGTCGCTCGGCCGGGCATCGACCTCCATGCGTATGTCGCCGGGGCCGGACAGCACTATGAGGGCATAGAAGGTGCCGCTCTCGATGCGGGTGATCTCGATCCGGGACACCTGGGCTCCGAGCGCCTCGATGGCGTCCTTGAGCAGGTCATGTGTCATCGGGCGAGGAGGCGATATTCCTTGAAGGGCGAGCAGGATGGCGGTCGCCTCGTTCTGTCCGATCCAAATCGGCAGCAGCCGGCCACCTGCCGCATCGTCCTCGACGGGGCGCAGGATGATGACGGGCTGATTGCTTGCCGAGTCGACGCTCAGGCTGGCGATGCCGACGGGAATCATCTCCCGCGCCTCCTCTCATACCTCTA
>SKKZ01000039.1 GCA_007123455.1 Coriobacteriia bacterium
ACGCGCCTCCTCGATCACGAAGAGTACATTCTGTCCGAGAACCCCAATTGGTCGATCGCAATGTACATCCGTGCCTTCCCGCACCTCCTCGGCCTCTTTGCAACCGCACTTGGCCCCGAGCGCCTTCCCACTCACATGCTGCGCATGATCACGGGCCATCATGTCGAAGAGTCGTTGAGTGCGGCCCGAAAGATCCTCGATGAGCCCGAGTGGCAGGTGCTTGCGTTTCGGATGCTCGGCGAAGAGGGTGCCGATAGGATCGCCGCACTCAGTGCCACGGCTCCGTGCAAGGTTCGCCTCTTCGGCGGACTCGAGGTGTCTGTCGGTACGCGCCAGGTCCTCGAGCGGGACTGGCGGAAGCGCAAGGCGCGACTGCTCTTCGCGATGCTTGCACTGCAGCAAGGTAGAGAGGTGCCGAGGGACCAGGTCTACGACCATCTTTGGCCCGAGATGGATGCCAACCGCTCGCGGAATAACTTCTACGTCATTTGGAGCTCCATGAAAGGAGCCCTGGTTCCCGATTCAGCCAAAGGTGAGGCGTGTCCTTATGTGGAGCATACGGGTGGAGTCTGCAAGGTCGTGCCCGAGCATGTGTTCTCAGACGTTGCCGAGTTCGATCTGCTGATGTCGGCCGCTCGTCAGTCAGAGGCTGCGGGTGATCGCGATGCGGCGGTGCGTAGTTACGAG
This sequence comes from Coriobacteriia bacterium, assembly GCA_007123455.1. Classification (GTDB taxonomy): domain Bacteria; phylum Actinomycetota; class Coriobacteriia; order Anaerosomatales; family SLCP01; genus SKKZ01. The sequence continues at coordinate 688 of SKKZ01000039.1, forward strand.
CGTCTCGCCGACCTGTATCGCGGTGACCTGCTTCCCGGAGACGTGTACGACGACTGGTTTGCCTCGGCACGGAATCACTACCGCCAGGAGTTCTGCGATGGGATGGCGACCGCTCATCGGCTACTCACCGAGAACGGCGATCACCCGGGCGCGCTGCGGATGATTCGGCGTGGGATCGGTGCGGATCCCTGGCGTGAGGACCTGTACCAGGCGGCGATCAGATCTCACATCTCGTCAGGTCAGCGCAGTGCCGCAATCGACACTTACCTGTCGTGTCGCGCGAACCTTGCCGATCAACTCGGACTCGACCCGTCGACCGAGACTATGCGCCTCTATCAGCAAGTACTTGCGATGGAGGATCGTCCCGCCGAGTAGGCTCCGGCAGTATTCGAGCCCGTTGCGGCGAGCCGTATAGTCTCGTCACGGAATTCACTCATTCGGATAGGAAACGGTAAGGGTCTGATAAGACTCGTGCGCTATGGTGCTCCCACAGGCAGAGTAAACACTGCCTGTGGGAGCGGATCGGAGGTTCACCGGGCCCTCCAGCAAGGAGCGGAGCGGGAGCGTGTGGTAGGGCCGCAAGGTGAGGAGACGGGAGACTCCTGAGGGGCACCATGACGGTCATAATGCCCACCTTTCGGGCCCAGCGGGCACGAGATCCGCTAACGGGGACCGGCAGCGAACGTGGCTGTCGGTCCCCGCCTCATTCCGGGCTCCTGAACGGTATCGGCCGAGTCGTCCGGGACGTTTCCGACGCCTTGGTTACGGTGTTCCGCGCCTGCCGGTCGGACCGCCATCGTGTGCTAGAATCGTTGTGCTTTCAGCCCGTATCGGGCTTGATCCTCTCGCATCGAAAGGTGTTGTTCTTCATGGCCAACTTCCTCGCCAAACTCTTCACCCTCGGCGAAGGTCGCCAACTCAAACAGTACGAGGGGCGCGTCGCCCAAATCAATGCGCTGGAGTCTGACGCGCAGGCTCTCGGCGATGAGGCGCTTCGTACCCGGACCACGGAGTTCCGCGAGCGCTTCTCGAACGGGGCATCACTCGACGATCTTCTCCCGGAGGCTTTTGCAACGTGCCGCGAGGCTGCGCGACGCTCACTCGGCATGCGTCACTTCGACGTACAGCTCATCGGCGGCATGGTGCTCAACGACGGCACCATCGCAGAGATGAAAACCGGTGAAGGCAAGACTCTCGTCGCGACCCTAGCGGTCTATCTCAATGCGCTCAGTGGCAACGGCGTCCACGTGGTGACCGTAAACGACTACCTGGCCCGCCGGGACAGCGAGTGGATGGGGCAGGTCTACCGGTTCCTCGGGCTCGACGTCGGTCTGATTCAGGCTCAGATGGAGCCTGCGAAGCGCAAGCCGGCATACGCTGCTGACGTCACCTACGGTACCAACTCTGAGTTCGGCTTCGATTACCTGCGCGACAACATGGTCGTGCGACCCGAGAATCGCGTGCAGCGGGGGCACACCTTCGCGATCGTTGACGAGGTCGACTCGATTCTCATCGACGAGGCGCGTACTCCGCTTATCATCTCGGGTGCGGGTACCAAGTCGGCAGACGCGTACAAGCAGTTCGCCAAAGTCGTGCCGCGCCTGCGTCCCGATGTCGATTTCGAGATCGATGAAGCGAAGCGTACCGTTGCGCCGACCGAGGAGGGCATCCGCAAGGTCGAGCAGTCACTCGGCATCGAGGACCTCTACTCGGACCCGAGCGGACAGATGGTGAACCATCTCCAGCAGGCGCTTCGCGCGCAGTTCCTCTTCAAGAAGGACGTGGAGTACGTCGTCAAGGACGGTGAGGTACTGATCGTCGACGAGTTCACCGGACGCCTCATGTACGGTCGCCGCTACTCCGAGGGATTGCACCAGGCCATCGAGGCCAAGGAGAAGCAGCACGTCCGCGAGGAGAACCAGACGCTTGCGACGATCACCCTGCAGAACTACTTCCGTATGTACGAGAAACTATCCGGCATGACCGGTACCGCGGTGACCGAGGACGCCGAGTTTCGGGAGATCTATAAGTTGCCGGTCATGGTGATTCCGACCAACATGGACATGATCCGTGACGACCGCGATGATCTCATCTACCGCACCGTCGAGTCCAAGTTCACTGCAGTCGTCGAGGAGATCGCCGAGTCTCACGCTGCGGGACGTCCGGCGCTCGTCGGCACGATCTCCATCGAGAACTCAGAGTTGCTCTCGCGGATGCTCGCAAAGCGCGGCATCGCGCACGAGGTGCTCAACGCCAAGCATCACGAGCGTGAGGCGAGCATCGTCGCGCAGGCTGGACGTCTCGGTGCTGTAACGATTGCGACCAACATGGCCGGGCGAGGTACCGACATCATCCTCGGCGGCAATCCCGACTTCCTGGTAGAGGACATCTTGCGTGAGCGGGGCATCCAGCCTGAGGACGCCACGGAAGATCAGCAAGAGGCGGCGCTCGTGCGCGCGAAGGAGATTACCGCCCGCGAGCATGAGGAGGTGGTGGCGGCAGGAGGCCTCGCCGTCATCGGCACCGAGCGACACGACTCGCGACGCATCGACAACCAGCTGCGTGGCCGCTCTGGCCGTCAGGGCGATCCCGGCTTGTCGCAGTTCTACCTGTCCCTCGAGGACGATCTTATGCGCTTGTTCGGTGGCGACCGGATGGACCGCATCTCCCGCTTCATGGAGAAGACCGATATCCCCGAAGACATGCCTATCCAGGCGGGTCTCGTCTCAAAGGCCATCGAGAGCGCTCAGCGTCAGGTCGAGGCCATGAACTTCGCGGCCCGCAAACATGTGCTCGAATATGACGATGTGATGAACAAACAGCGCGAGGTCATCTACAAGGAGCGCAACCGCATCCTGGACGGCAAGGACATCCACGAGCGGGTCGAGGAGATGATGAAGGACATCATCCTTGCGGCCGTACTGGACCTGTGTCCCGAGCACAGCTACGCCGAGGAATGGGATTGGGACGGTCTGGCCACGTGGTACCGGGAGCTCACCGGGATCGATCAGGTCGTTGCACGTCAGAAGGGCAAGATCGAGAACCCGTACGAGCTGGCAGACGAGCTGACCGAGGCAGCTTCGGAGGTGTATGCGCGTCGCGAGGCGGATCTGGGTCCGGACAATCTTCGGGAACTCGAACGACAGGTAATGCTCCGGGTGATCGACACCCGCTGGATGGAGCATCTCCTCGAGATGGACTATCTGAAGGACGGCATCGGGCTGCGTGCCATGGGTCAGCGTGATCCGCTCGTCGAGTACAAGGGCGAGGCATACAACATGTTCGGTGACCTCGTCTCCGCGATCAACGAGGACTTCCTGCGCACCATATTCCACATCCAGGTCGTTCGACCCGAGGAGCCGTCTGCTGAGGCGCTTCCGAGTGATGTGTCGTACTCGGCGCCGTCGGAATCCACGATCTTCTCCGGTGCCGCGCGGGCGGCAGCCACCGCGGCAGGGCCTGCGGGCCCCTCACCCGACGCCATCGCAGCGGCGAGTGCCGCAGCCGGGGGTTCGTCAAAGACGGCGACGATAGTCAAGGACAAGGATGACCCGTTCGTCGATGCCGGGCGCAACGATCCGTGCCCTTGCGGCAGCGGGAAGAAGTACAAGAAGTGCCACGGGGCGGCGGTCTAGGTGATCCAGGACCGTACAGTGGAGATCGCCCGGCTCAGGAGCCGCGTCGACAAGATGGCGGACTACCTCCACATCGAGTCGAAACGCGCAGAGATCGCCGAACTCGAAGCCAAAGCAGCCGAGCCCGGCTTCTGGGACGACCAGTCCTCTGCACAGCGCATCATGGCGCGTGCCTCGGACCTGCGCGACGAGGTCAACAGCTACGAGGGGATCCTCGCAGATCTGGGGGACGCCGAGGTCGGCAACGAACTCGCATCTGCCGGAGGCGATGAGGAGCTGGCCGCCGAACTCACTGCTACGCTGACAGACCTCTCGAAGCGCATCGATTCGCTCGAGCTGTCATCGTGGTTCACCGGGGAGTTCGACTCAAGAGACGCCATCGTGACCATAATGCCCGGACAGGGTGGACTCGAGGCCCAGGACTGGGCCGAGATGCTGTTGAGGATGATAAGCAAGTACGCGGAGCGCCGACGGTGGAAGAGCGATCTGCACGATGCGCCGCCGGGCGTGGAGCTCGGCATCGACAGGGCTGTCTTCACCGTGCACGGGCGGAATGCGTTCGGCGTCTTGCAGTCGGAAGTCGGTGTACATCGCCTTGTGCGAATCAGCCCCACCGATGAGAAGAAGCGGCGCCAGACCACGTTCGCCCGCATCGAGGTATTGCCGGTGCTGCCCGACGAGGTCGAAGTTGAGATCCGTGACGAGGATCTCCGCGTAGATGTTTTTCGCTCAAGCGGTCCGGGAGGCCAGTCGGTCAACACGACCGACTCGGCGGTGCGCATCACTCACCTGCCGAGCGGGCTTGTGGTGACCTGTCAGAACGAGAAGAGCCAGCTCAAGAACCGTGAGTCGGCGATGAAGATTCTAAGGGCGCGCCTCTATGAGCTCGAGAAGGCCAAGCGCGATGCCGAACTCGAAGAGCTTCGGGGTGAGCGCCAGGACATCACCTTCGGCAGTCAGATCCGCAGCTACGTGCTCTATCCGTACCAGATGGTGAAGGACCACCGTACCGGCATCGAGACGGGCAACGTCGACGCGGTGCTCGACGGGGACATCGATGAGTTCGTGGTGGGCTACCATCGCTGGAGGGTCGCTCGCGAGCAGGGCGAGGCCGTTGGGGCGGAGTCCGTATAGATGAGGCTGCTCGCCGACTTGCATACACACACCATCGCATCAGGGCACGCGTACTCGACTGCGACCGAACTTGCGGTGGCGGCGAGGCGCGTAGGCCTCGAGCTCATCGCCATCACCGATCACGGGCCCGCATGCCCGGGCGCACCCGATCAGTGGTATTTCTGGAACCTCAAGGTGCTGCCCTCGGTACTCGATGGCGTCCGTGTGCTCAAGGGCTGTGAGGCCAATCCCGCCGAGAGCGAGAGCGGAATCGATCTGCCCGACTCGATCCTCCAGCAGCTGGACTTCGTCGCGGTCGGATTCCATCCCGAGACCGGTTTCGACCAGCGCGATCGCGCACGTAACACGGAGGCCCTTCTGCGCGCGATCGCCAACCCGTACGTCGACATGATCACGCATCCCGGTAACGACCACGAGTTCCCCCTGGATCTCGGCCGCGTGGTCGAGGCGGCCTCACGCCACCGCGTCATCCTGGAGCTCAACGACCACACCTTCGCCCCGACGAGCTGTCGCGCACACTCGAACCACCGCGAACGCGAGTTCGCCGAAGCAGCGATGGCTTCAGGTGTCCCGGTCGCCATCAACTCCGACGCGCATTTCGCCAGTCAGGTCGGATGTTTCGACGCCGCACTCGCGGTGGCCGCGGAGATCGGACTGACCGAGGAGCGTGTCGTGAACCGCACGTCGGAGTCCGTGCTCGAGCATCTTCTTGGCCGGCGCGACAGACCACGGCTCGACCACGGTGGCATCTGGGACAGCGGCACCGGTGGCGCTGCATGAGGGCCCTACGCTTCAGGGCCATCACACCGGGCAGGGTGCTCCGGCATCGCCCGGTGCGGACCTACCTGTTTATCACCGTCGGGCTCCTGCTCACTGCAGTGTCGCTCAACGCCTTCCTTATCCCGAACCGCCTCGCGGCCGGTGGCGTGTCGGGTCTGGCCACCGTTCTGTTCTACACTGCTCAAGATTTCGGGATCACGTTGCCCGTCGGTATCCAGATGCTCGTCATGAACATCGGGCTGCTCGCGATGGCCAC
>SKKZ01000061.1 GCA_007123455.1 Coriobacteriia bacterium
CGGCGCCCGCTCCGCTGATGCCCGCCTCTTCGAAGGTGGCCATCCCTGAGAGCATCGCGCACGCGGCATCGACGATCGCCATGGCGAGTGCGGCCCCGGTCCCCTCCCCCAGCCGCAGATCGAGTTCCAGGACCGGCCTCATCCCGAGATACTCCAGCTGGACCGTGTGTCCCGGTTCGGCCGATCGATGGGATGCGAGCAGGTAGTCACGGCTAGCGGGACACAGAGCGACAGCAGCGAGCGCAGCGGCGCCCGAGATGAACCCGTCGACGATCACGCACGTCCTGCGTGCGGCTCCGCCGATCATGACGCCTGCAAGCGCTGCGATCTCCGCGCCGCCCAGCGACGCGAGCAGTCCGAGTGCGTCAGGGTTGTCTCTGCGGGTGCGAACGAGCGCCTCGTTCACGACAGCGAGCTTCTGTGCCATACCCTCGTCGTCCAGTCCCGTGCCGGGACCGACGACGGCTTCGGCCGCGGCGCCCGTGTACGCAGCTGTGAGCGCAGCTGAGGCCGTGGTGTTGCCGATGCCCATCTCTCCAGTACCGATGAGAGTCACACCGTCATCCACAACCGCCTCAGCAGCCGCTACCCCGTGAAGGAGTGCAGCGATGACCTCACTTTCCTGCAAAGCGGGGCTCTTTCGCAGATTCGCACTCCCCCTGACGACCTTGATTTGCCGAACGCCGTCGAGGCCGGATGTGTCGGCCACCACGCCGATGTCGTACAGACACAGTTCGGCACCGACGGAGCGTGCGAGCTGATTGATCGCGGCACCTCCCGAGGCGAGATTCGCGACCATCTGAGCGGTCACCGACTGTGGATACGGGGACACACCTTCCGCAACGACTCCATGGTCGGCGGCCATGAGAATGATCGCCTTGCGGTCCACCGAGGGTCGCACGGTTCCTTGTATCTGTGCGAGCGCAGCCGCAATCTCCTCGAGCCTTCCGAGGCTGCGCGGCGGCTTGGTGAGGGAGTCGAGGCGCGCCCACGCCCGCTTCCCGACAGCGGGATCGGTCGGTTCGACCCGCGCAATCGAGCGCTCGAGGATGCGGCGGTCGTCGGTCATCTCGAACTCACTCTCGCTCGGGCGGCCATGTCACGTCGCGCGGCAACGCGTGAAGGTCCAGCAAGCGACCACCGAGTGCAAGGTACGCTGCATCGGCACGGTCTATGAGGAGTGCGTTCGCACGACCGACCACGTCCCGGAAGACCCGCCCACTCGCATGTACGGGTACGACCCCCCACCCGGTCTCGTTGGTCACGATGATCGCGTCACCGGCACGCCCGCATAACCATGAGGCGAGTTGATTCATTTCGTCGTCGAGCGCAGTCTCCATCGAACTCGCATCCACGTTGTCGGCTGCAGCCTCGTATAGCTCCGACATGATCAGGGCAGCCAGTGTGCCGAGGCACTCGATCACCAGAAGCGCACCATCCGGAACGCGCTCTCTCCACGAGTGGGAGTCGGTCGCTTCCACCGTCGAGAATACGTCGGGACGCTCTGCACGATGTCGATCGATGCGTGCAGCCATCTCCTCATCACCCTCAGCGGACCCGAACACAGCCACCACGACCTCGGCACCGGTCTCGGAACGCGCAAGAGCAAGGCGTTGAGCGGCGGCTGACTTACCGCTTCGCGACCCGCCTGTGATGACGACGAGGGTCATCGACTCTCCTCTTCAGTGGCACGTACCAGTGCGCTCACCTCTCCGGAGGATAGGTGACGATACTCCCCGAGAGCTACGCCGCGTATGGTTACCGGTCCAAACGAGGAACGATGCAGGTCCAGGACGGGGTGGTCGACGGCTGCGAACATACGGCGCACCTGGCGCTTCCGTCCCTCACGTATGGCGATCTCGATCCGCGCAGGTGCTGCGGCGTCCAGAGTCCGAACCCGGGCAGGAGCCGTCATGCCATCTTCGAGCGCCACTCCGGATTCCAGAAGGTCGAGTGCATGGCGACCGGGGCTTCCCTCGACGGTGACCTCGTAGAGCTTCTCGACGTGAAAGCGTGGGTGAAGCAGACGGTATGCGAGATCTCCATCGGTCGTGAAGAGAAGAGCACCGGTCGTGTCGCGGTCGAGGCGACCGACCGGGAACAAACCGGCAGGCTCGCGCGGAACGAGTTCAGCGACGGTCGGGCGACCCTGAGGGTCACTCATCGTGGTCACGTAACCGGAGGGCTTGTTCAGCACGAGATATGTCGGCTTCGACGCCAGGGTGACGACGCGGTCGTCGACCTCGACCACGTCCACCAGCGGATCCACGCGCGCTCCGAGCTCACTCACGACACGACCGTTGACCCGCACCCGACCGGCCGTCATGAGGTCTTCGCTGCCGCGACGCGATGCGACGCCCGCGCGGGCAAGAAAACGCTGCAGTCGCATCGGCACGACGCGCTCGTCGGAAGGTCCGGATGACCCTGTGGTGTCACGGGAATCCACGGTCAGTCGATCTCGTCGACGTCGTCCTCGTGAGACCGGGCGAGATCCTCTCCGTCGGAGGCGACCTGTGTCCGCGATCCTCCGAGACGATCCCTGATCGCCTTCTCGGTAATCGGGTCCGGCGCGAACTCTTCGAGCGGCGGGAGCTCATCGAGACTCTTCAGGCCGAACTTCTCGAGGAATGCCCTGGTGGTCGTATACAGGATAGCGTTGCCGGCCTCGCGGTCCCTGCCTGCCTCCTTCACGAGACCCTTCTCGATGAGGGACGAGATCACAGCCTCGCTGTTGACACCCCGGACGGCGTTGACGCCGCCACGCGTCACCGGCTGGTGGTAGGCGATGACCGCAAGTGCTTCGAGGGCAGCCTGCGAGAGACGTCGGGTGTCCCACGAAAGGACGTACTGTTCGATCGCTTCGTGATACGCAGGATGGGTGTACAGGCGCCATCCACCAGCCACCTCACGCAGCTGGAATCCACGCTCCGCCTCGCGGTACTCCCCGGCAAGATTCTCGAGAGCCTCACTGACTGCCGTAGTGTCAGACTCCAGTATCTTGGCGACGCGCGCCGCCGGAACCGGTTCGTCCGACACGAACAGCAGCGCCTCGATCGCACCACGCAACGTCACGTCACTTGGCATGTCACGAATCCTCCCGGGAATCGGTCGCGGTCACCACGATATCGTCGAACAGCCGGTCCTGCCGAAGCGAGACCTGACCGCGTTTGTACAGCTCGAGAATGGCAAGGAACGTCACCACGATGACCTCAGGTGACGGATCGTCACCGAGAAGATCGGCGAAGCGTGTCTCTCCCGCGCGGAGCAGCGTCCTCGAGATGCTCTCCGTATGCAGTTCCAGGCTGATCGGTGCCGAGGCCACGTGCTCGGCCTGAAGCAGGAACACCTCACGCCGGTGCAGCAGGTCGGCACACATGACGGCAAGCCCGCGCAGCGTAAGGCCTTCGAGGTAGTCGGGCATCAGACCTACGAACGGGTCTTCGAGGCCCGCCTGGCGCGGGTGCATGCGGGATACGGACTCCATGCGTGCGGCAAGCTCGGCAGCAACGTTCTTGAATTGCTTGTAGGTGAGCAGGCGCATGAACAGTAGCTCGCGAGCTTCCTCGGGCGAGAGGTCGTCGATGTCCTCCCCGATGTACTGCTCTTCCACGGGTAGCAGACTCGCCGCCTTGATCTCGAGCAGCGTCGCCGCCACGAGAAGGAAGTCGCTCGCAACATCGAGATCCAGTTCGTGCATGCGCTCGACGTGCTCGAGATACTGGTCGGTGATCTCGGTGACCGAGATTGCGTTGACGTCGACCTTCTGCCTTGCAACGAGATGCAAGAGCAGGTCGAACGGCCCTTCGAAAGACTCGATCCTGACCCGGTACGCCACCGGGAACGCCCCCTACCGGTCCCCGTCGATGCGCACGAGGCGCCTGCATGTCTGGACGACCTCTGAGGTAACCGGTCGCGCCTTCGCGGCCCCCGCCTCCAGGACTTCCCACGCGAATCCCGGCCGCGCGGCGAGTTCTTCGCGACGTGCACGAAACTCACCGAGATATGCGACCAGGTCGTCGGCCATCTTCTTCTTGTGCGCCACACAGCCGCACTCGGCTGCACGACAGCAGCGGTCCCACTCGGCGATGTCGGTCGCATCCGGGCTCACCAGCTTGTGGATCTGGTGAAGCGGACAGATGTCCGGGTCACCGGGATCGGTCTTCAGCTTGCGGGCGGGATCCGTGATCATCGAACGGACCTTCGCCGTGATGTCATCGGGTGAGTCGGAAATGAAGATGGCGTTACCGTACGACTTGCTCATCTTCCGGCCATCGGTACCGGGAACCCGTGCACCCTGCTTGGCGATGAGACCAGCAGGTTCGACCAGGTACTCGCCGTACGTGTTGTTGAAACGCCGGACCACCTCGCGCGTGAGTTCGAGATGTGGCAGCTGATCCTCACCTACGGGAACGACATCGGCAAGCACGATGGTGATGTCTGCAGCCTGAAGGAGCGGGTACATGAAGAACCCGAGGTTGCCGAGGTCTTTGTCGGTCACCTGCTCGCGCTGTTCCTTGTATGACGGCACACGCTCCAGCCATGACGTCGGAGTCACCATCGAGAAGTACATCGTGAGTTCGGCGACCTCCGGCACATCCGACTGGCGGTAGATGGTGCAGCGATGGGGGTCGAGACCGGCCGCACACCAGTCCAGAACCATCTCTTCGGTGAACTCGCGGACCCGCGTCGTGTCGGCCCAGTCACTGGTGAGCGCGTGCCAGTCGGCGATGAAGTAGAACGCGTCGTACTCGTCTTGCATGGCGAGCATGTTCTGCAGGTTCCCGAACCAGTGGCCGAGGTGGAGCTTGCCGGTCGGGCGGTAGCCGGTCAACGCGCGCTTCCTGCTCATACGGTGCTCGTACTCCTCATCGGGGCCGATATAGCCAGCATGTCGTTCGGATTGTAGCGCATGCGCATGACTCTCGCGGTGGCGCTATCCCACCCCGGCGAACACCCGGAGCAGCGGTTGGACGGTGTTGGAGATGTACCAGCCTATCGGATTGAATCCGGTGAATTGCGGAACGAACCAGAGCACTGCGAACAGGATGACGAACCCGTACCGCTCCATCTGATCGTATGTCTGCATCGCACGGTCGGACAGGAAGAGCGGGAGCACCCGAGACCCGTCCAGCGGCGGTATCGGAATGAGATTGAAGAACATGAGCACCAGGTTCATGAAAGCGAACAGAAGTATGATCTCGGTGATGAGGCCGGGTCCTGAGATCCGGTAGATGAGACCGGAGACCGCCGCGAGCAGCAGATTCGACGTGGGACCGGCGATGCCGGTGAGAAACATCCCCTGCCGGTAATCCTTGAACCGGTGAGGGTTGATCGGAACCGGCTTCGCGTAACCAAAACCGACGCCGAACACCGCGACAAGCAGAAGCGGGAGCAGGATGGTCCCCCACAGATCTATGTGGCGGACCGGGTTGAGGCTCAGGCGTCCCTTGTCCTTTGCCGTCGTATCGCCAAGAAGGTATGCCGCCCAGCCGTGCGAAATCTCGTGGATGATGATCGCAGGGATGAGGACACCGAAGCGAAGTGCAATGGAGAGCGGGTCCACGTGATCGAAACTCCTAGCTACCCGAATTACGGGCGTGTCGGTCGAATGCCGGCGCGCGACACGAGACGCCGGAGATTTGAAAGCTCGGCCTCCCGCCCGACCGCCTTGCCGTCGAGACGAGCGTCGAGCGCTTGCGCGAGTATACCGGAGAACAGCGGCGATGGCTCGATTCCCATCGCGATGAGATCCTCGCCGCTCACAGCAGGCTTGATACGCGAGAGGACGCTCACGAACAGGTGGATCCGCTCGCGTGCGAGGGAGTCACCCGCGGCCCACAGGTGGACGAGAGACTCGGGCGGTATCTGCTCGAGGAGACGATAGAGCCGGGATTCGCGCATCTTGCGACGATCTTTCAGGCGTCTCCCGAGGGCGGAGCCGCGCTCGGCCAGAACGAGCACCGGCTCACCGTACTCGCGGCCGAATCTCATCCGGCGTAGCCAGCGCTCCCCTGCCTGACGCCCCGTATCCGCTGTCAGCGCAGCCACCAACGCGACTCTGCGTCTTGGAACGCGCTCGAAAGCGTCGGCAAGCGTTCGATACGCCCGCTCGGCCCCGTAGAGTGCCTCGATGGCCCGATGGTGATCCGCACCTTCCGGCAGCAACAGGCCGAGCACGCCGAGGTCTTCGAGGCGCTCGAAGACAGCCGAAGGAGAGTCCTCGTCGATTATGTCGAGCATCTCTTCGCGTATCCTTGCGCCGCTCACCTCGTGCAGGACACCCATGTCGACCGCCTGGCGCGCAAGTTCCTCGGTGGTCGCGTCCATACTGAACCCGAACCGAAGCTCGAACCGGGCCGCACGCAACACGCGTGTCGGGTCCTCGACGAACGAGAGCGAGTGGAGCACGCGAATCGTCCCGCGCTCGAGATCGCGCAG
>SKKZ01000095.1 GCA_007123455.1 Coriobacteriia bacterium
AGTTCTCCCGGCCCGACGTCGTGCGGGAGACCGGAGACCTCGCACTCAAGGACGGGTCTCGTATCGGGGTCATCGGTGGAGGGCCTGCGGGCTCGTTCTTCGCGTATTTCCTTCTGGAGACTGCCGAGCGAGCAGGACTCTCGCTCGAAGTCGACGTGTTCGAAGCCCGTGACTTCACAGTGCCCGGCCCCGTCGGCTGCAACATGTGCGGCGGTGTGGTGTCCGAGTCGATGGTACAGACGCTTGCGACCGAGGGTATCCGCTTTCCGGAGACGGTCGTGCAAAGGGGGCTCGACTCGTTCGTGATCCACAGCCCCGAGCGAACCGCTTACATGGATATCCCTCTCCGAGAGCGTCGCATCGCCGCGATGCACCGCGGCTCGGGTCCGAAGAACGCGCACGTCCACGAGTGGGAGAGCTTCGACGGCTACCTTCTCAACGCAGCTGCCGAGCGAGGTGTCTCCGTCGTCCACGGTCGCGTGTCCGGCATCGGATCCGACGGAGACCGCCCGGTGCTGCAGGTCGGCGAGAAGGCGTTCGGCCCCTACGAGCTCGTCGTCGACGCCGCGGGTGTGAACTCGTCGGCGTGGAAGATGTTCGCGAAGTTCGACCGCGGGTTCGAGCCGCCGAAGATGACGAAAGCCTACGTGGGTGAGTTGTACGTGGGCAAGGAGTGGATCGACGAGGTGTTCGGCTCGTCGATCCACGTCTTCATGCTCGCCTTGCCGGGGCTGGAATTCGCCGGTCTTCTCCCGAAGGGGCAGCACCTGACGCTCGTCATGCTCGGAGACGGTGTCGACAACGAGTTCATAGAGGAGTTCCTCGCCCATCCCGCGGTACGGGAGTGCCTGCCGCCGGGATGGACAACGGAGCTCCGCGACTGCCAGTGTCGTCCGAGACTCAACGCTCGCGGCATGCCCCGACCGTACGCGGACCGACTGCTCTTCCTCGGCGATGCAGGCATCACGCGCTACAACAAGGACGGTATCGGCGCTGCCTACCGCGCAGCGAAGGCCGCGGCGGTGACCGCGGTGTTCGACGGTGTGTCCGCCCGGGCGTTCGCCGGCCATTACATGCGAACGTGCGCAGGAATCGAGAGGGACAACCGGTACGGCAAGGTCATCTTCGGCCTGGCCGGTCTCATCCAGGCGATCGGCCCAGCCCGGCGGGGCATGATGCGCATGCTGATCCACGAGCAGACCCATGAGTCGTCCCGTCGGCATATGAGCGCGATCCTCTGGGACACGTTCACCGGTAGCGCCCCTTACCGCGACGTGTTCGCTCGATTCTTTCATCCCGCGTTCATCGGCGGCATCCTCGCACACACGGCGCTCAGCCTCGGCCGGGGACCCGCGAAGCCGGACACTGCGATCGAGGAGGGGTCATGAGCGGATCAGGACTCGGCCGCACCTTTCATGAAGGTGAGGCCATCATCCGTCAGGGAGAGCCCGGCGAGTGCATGTATGTCGTCCTCGAAGGACACGCCGATGTCGTGCGCGAGCATGACGGCTCCGACACGCACCTGGCGACCCTTGGCCCCGGCGACTTCATCGGAGAGATGTCGCTGTTCGAGCGCGAGACCCGCTCGGCGACGGTACGCGCACGAGGAGACGTTCGCATGCTCACGGTCGACCGGCGCACGCTCCTCGGCCGGATTCACGAGGATCCTTCGCTCGCGATGAAGGTGCTCGAACGCATGTCCCGTCGTGTCCGGGAACTCGACGAGGAGGTCGCCTCTCTGCGCAGAGGCGCACCTCGCGACCAGGGCCGGGTGACGGGCAGCCCCTGAATCCGGAACAAGGATACGGATCTGGAGGAGGAGTGCGGTGAGAATCTCCGTGATCGGCGCAGGAGAAGTGGGACTATCGCTCGCCCGCGGTCTGGCCGGGGCGGGCCACTCGGTCGTTCTGGGTTCGCGGGACCCATCGAAACCAGCGGCGATCGAACTGATGCGGCTCTTCCCCGGGTCCGTACGGGTCACAGGGTACCGGGACGCCGTAGAGGCGGGAGAGCTTGTGGTGCTCGCGGTGCCGGGACGGCTCGTCGTGGACGTCGCCGAGGAGATCGGTGCGCCCCTGTTCGCCGGCAAGACCGTGATCGACCCGACCAATCCAGCTGTCGTCGACGGCGACGCGGTGTCATCGGCGTTCGGGACCGATGACTCTGCTGCCGAAGCGCTCCAGCGTGCGTTGCCGGACGCCTCGGTGGTCAAAGCCTTCAGCCAGATCGAGGCCGCACTGATGACCAGTCCCGGGCCCGAAGAGCGTCGGCCTCTGCGCATCGCGGGAGACGACGAGGACGCAAGGAAGCTTGTCGCGGATCTCGCTGCATCGTTCGGCTGGAAGGTGCGCGACCTGGGACCCCTAACACGATCACGAGCGCTCGAACGCAGCTTCATCGAATGGCTTGCCGGTCGCAAGCGGGAAGACGCGTCTTCGTAGCCGAACGCCCTGTCATCTCTCGGGTCGTACCGCGCTCCCCGGTCGGGTGGGTATCTTCTCCTTGTACGACACAGCAGCGAAGCACCGGACGGGTGGAGCTGAGAGACGGGAGGTACCCGGCGTGAATGACAAAGTACGCTGCCAGGAAGATATGAGGGCACGGCTGGACGAGTGGCGGGGGGTCGTTGAGAGCATCAAGTCGCGATCCTCGACGGTGAGCGAAGACGAGCAGCGGAAGTTGAACGAGACGGTCGAGGCGCTCGAGCACAGCATCGACGAGGGCGAGGCCTGCCTCGCCGAAGTCAACGGCACCGATGACAGCGCCTGGGAGGCCGCAAAGAGTGATGCCCGTCTGACGTTCGACAACATCGAAGAGCGCTTCAAAGAAAGAGCCGAGGCGTACATGCACTGATTCCGGCAGGAGAAGGTGTTGCCGTCGTGCGTGCAAGGCTTCTCAAGATCGTCGACCTCCTGCGGACGAGCTTCTGGTTCCTGCCTGTGATGATGGCGGTCGGCGCCGTGGCGCTCGCTCTGGCGAGCGTGAGCCTCGACGAGGCGGTGGCCGGGGAGTGGCTCCGCGCCCAGGGCTGGATCTACACGACCGGGACGCAAGGCGCCAGTACGGTGCTGGGCACCATAGCCGGTTCGATGATCACCATCGCCGGTGTCGTATTCTCGTTGACGCTCGTATCCCTCTCGCTCGCGGCATCGCAGTTCGGTCCCCACCTGCTGCGCAACTTCATGCGCGACACCACGACACAGGTCGTGCTCGGCACGTTCGTCGCCACTTTCATCTACTGCCTGCTCGTCCTGCGTACCATTCACGGCGACGAGTCCGCGGTGCCCCATCTGTCGGTGAACCTCGGTGTCGTGCTGGCTTTCGCAAGCCTCGTGGTCCTGATCTACTTCATCCACCACGTCGCCATCTCCATACAATCCGATGAAGTGGTGGCCAACGTCGCCACCGACCTGCACGAGGGAATCGAGCGACTCTTCCCCGGCCGGATAGGCGAAGAGCTTCCGCCAGATGAGGGGCAGGCATCGGACGCGACGCTCCCGGACTCGTTCGAGGAGGACTCCCGCACGATCGAAGCGAACCGGGACGGCTATCTCCAACTCATCGACCGGGAGGCCGTGCTGAAGACAGCCATACAGGCCGATCTGATCATCCGATTCGAGCGACGGCCCGGGCACTACGTGATCGAAGGCGTACCGCTGATGTCGGTCTGGCCTCACGACAGGGTCGAAGACAAGGTAGCGAACCGGCTGCACGCCGCATTCGTCATCGGCAAACAGCGAACACCCGTGCAGGACATAGAGTTCGCTATCGAGCAACTCGTCGAAGTCGCAGTCCGCGCATTGTCACCCAGCATGAACGACCCGTTCACGGCGATCTCCTGCGTGGACCGCCTGGGCTCCGCCCTCTGCCGGCTGGCCAGCCGCGATGCACCGTCCCCATATCGCTTCGATGATGCAGGCGATTTGCGGGTGGTGGCACCCGGACCGTCCTTCCCGGACATCACGGACACGGCCTTCGATCAGATCAGACAGAACGCGCGGTCGAATGCGGCCGTGACCATCCGCCTGCTGGAAGCGATCGCCCTTGTAGCCACGGCTGCCGACCGACCTGAGGACCGGGCCGCGCTCAGGCGCCACGCGGACATGATCCTCAGGGGAGCTCGCGAAGCACTGCCCGAACAGGAAGACCGCGCCATAGCAGAAGCGCGATATCGGGCTGTGGAGCGTGCGCTGGGCAAGTCACACTCTGAAGAGACTACTGGAGAGACGGTCCAAGACGCCTAGACACGGCGCACCGTCCTGAACACGGCGAGCACCACAACGGCTCCGATCGTCGCGACGATAATCGACCAGATGCTCAGGCCCTCGATGCCGCCGACGCCGAAGAAGCTCATCAGCATCCCGCCGACAAACGCACCGATGATGCCGAGAAATACGGTTACTATGCACCCGCCCCCGCCCTCGCCCATGAGGTACTGGGCCAGGAGCCCGGCGATGCCGCCCACGATCACCCAACTTATCAGGCCCATGTGCGCTCCCCTTCCTCCCGGTTTCTGTC
Source organism: Coriobacteriia bacterium (assembly GCA_007123455.1). GTDB lineage: Bacteria > Actinomycetota > Coriobacteriia > Anaerosomatales > SLCP01 > SKKZ01. The sequence continues at coordinate 4,519 of SKKZ01000095.1, forward strand.
CGCGGACATGTCTATGGCTCGTACCTAGGTGACCTCGACCGCCGTCTCGGCATCGAGTGGGTTGGAACGCACCGCCAGCGAGTGTAGATACGGGTAGCGCACCTTGAGATGCCGCAGGTGCTCGAACCACTCGGCGATCATCCGCCCGTACGCGCGCTCCATATCCCCGGCGAGGTGGGCGATGTCGCTCTCGGGCAACGACTCGATGTCGGTCCGCCTGGATAACTCGTCACCGAGGTGAAACACGGCCCACAGCACATCGGTGAATCGCTCGTTCTCCAGAAGGCTCTGGTTCTCAAGCAGGCCGAGGAGGAACTGTCGCTTCTGGTTGAGGAATGTGCGGAGGTCCTCGATTCCCTCTCGCGTCGGTTCGAGATTGAACGTGTGCCCCATGGCCTCGGCCGCCGCCTGTCTGAGTCGCTTGTCGTCCCATCCGATCTCGACATCGAAGCGCTCCAGGAGCTTCCCGCGATCCGGGTCGAATTCCGCAAGCTTCTCAAGCAGGTCGCTTCCGACCTCGCTGAAGAACGCGCCGATAACCATGTTGAGCTTCTGCATCAGCTCGGCGCGTTGCCGGTGCTCCAGCAGGGCATGCAGGATAAGGGTGACGATCAGCACCTCGAGCGGCAGGAACGCGATGTCGTGCACGGTGAAGATGCCGAGATGGTGCAAGTCGCGGAATATCAGGAAGTGGGCGACGAAGAGCACCGCCGAGACGATCGCCAGCACAAGACCCAGGCGCACGCGCCACGAGCGTATGTTCATGGATTCCCCTTCGCAAAGAGCCGTTCAGTGCGTGACGGGTCACTCCTTGGTCTTCATCGGCTCGCCACAGCACATCACCACGAGCTCGCACTCGCTGTCGTGAGTGCACTCGTCGCCCGAGCAGCTCCGCGTGACCGTCAGCTCGATGTCGCAGTCCTCACATGTGCATACCAGGACATCGCCGTCTTTGACCTCCATGAGAGCCTCCTTAGTAGTGGTTCTGTAGAGAAGAAGGTACCCGAATGGATGACCGATGCGTCGGGTGAGGGCGAGCATGGTTCTCACTCGCCGGCGGACTCATTCGTGCCTGAGGTCGATTCGACGCGCGACCCGGCCACGCGACTCGCGCTACGCCCAGCCCAGACCAGTCGCGATATGCATCCCGATCGCCAGGTAGAAGGTCACGGCCGCACCGACGTGCAATGCGCGCCACTCGCGCATGCCGCCTTTGAGAAGACGGTATCGGATCAGGAACCCCGTAATCACCGATAGCACCATAGCCGCGTACAGCACGATTCCCGTGCCGAGGTCGGGATAGAACTCCGCAGGCCTCGTCACATGCTGTATGAAGTGCATTGACACGAGACCCGCTGCCAACAACCCGCCGTATACATGCACTCCGAGCATAGTCGTGCGCATGTTCCCGCCCCGCCGCTTCAGCACGTAGAAGACAGGTGTGAACACGGCCACGAACAGCGCCCCGGCCCATGAAAGCCAGTGGTGGAAGAGCCACGGACCGACGAGGAAATGGATGTCGATCAAACGCGTGCCTATCCCCACCATGAGAGCTATCACAACGCCGACAATAAGCAGGGCGACGACAGGCGAGTCGGGTTTCGAATCATTGGCTTCCATGCGTGCACTCCTCTCTCAGAGCGTTCCGCAGTCGGCATGGCCGGCTTGAGGCATCATGGTCACATCGAGGCTTGTCCTAGAGTTCGATCCGTCTGAGCAGCTGAGCGTTGAGGGCCACGATCACCGTGCTTGCGGACATGAGAACCGCACCCAGGGCGGGCGTGAGGAGAATACCCCAGGCAGCGAGTACGCCCGCCGCCAGCGGAATGGCGAAGATATTGTAGCCGGCAGCCCACCACAGATTCTGCAGCATCTTGCGGTACGTGCCGCGGGACAGTGTGATGATCTTGGGGAT
>SKKZ01000024.1 GCA_007123455.1 Coriobacteriia bacterium
AACCCCGCAGTCATCGTCGCTGCGGTCGTGATCTTCCTGCTGGTGGCCGCCGCGGCGGCCGCAGCTGTGTATGTGTTCGTGCTCGGCACGTCTGACGACCTTGCACCCGTTATCACTCCGGGAACCACGGAGGAGGCTCCGGCCCCGGCGGCAGCTGCCGGGGACCAGTCCGAGCCTGCACCGGTACCGCTCAAGCGAGTCTTCACCTTCCGTGACGTGTTCGAGCCGCTCATCAAGCCCGCCCCTACTCCTCAGAATGTGACGGGGACAGTGACGGACGAGACCACCGGCACCGCTGCGGTGTCTGACGGGACGCTCACCCTGCTTGACGTCGTGGCGGTCGACGGTGAGCCTGCCGCGGTGCTCGGACTCAACGGTGAGACCTACACGCTCAAAGCCGGCGAGGCTATCTCCGGGACCCCGTGGCAGGTGCTCAGCATCGATGGTCAGACTGTAGTGCTGTTGTTCGGGGACGTTCAGGTCACGCTGAGCGTGGGCCAGGGGGTCACTCCCGCTACCAAGTGAGCCTCGCTGGTCACGATGGTAGAATCTCTCTACCGGAATACGACCCGGAGGCCCGCATGCGCTACATCTCTTCAGGAGAATCCCACGGCAGAGCGCTCACAGCTGTCGTCATCGGCGTTCCGGCCGGTGTGCCGGTCGACATCGCCGATATCGATGCCGATCTCGCCCGTCGCCAGTCCGGTTACGGTCGCGGCGGTCGGATGGCTATAGAGTCCGATCGCGCTCTGATTCTTTCGGGTGTCCGATTCGGGCGGACCATCGGCAGTCCGGTGACGCTTACGGTCTCCAATCGTGACTGGGACAACTGGACCGATGTCATGGCGCCCCAGGGCCCTGCGAACCCGGCTGCACGCGTTACCGCCCCGCGTCCGGGGCATGCCGACCTCGCCGGGATCCAGAAGACCGGTTCCGCGGACTGCCGTGACGTGCTCGAGCGCGCGAGTGCCCGGGAGACCGCGGCCCGGGTGGCTGCGGGAGGTGTCGCTCGTGCCCTCCTGCGTCAGCTGGGGGTGAGCGTTTCATCGTTCGTCACCTCTATCGGGTCCGTTTCGATGGAGATGCCGGCCGACCCCTCGGCGGTAGACCCGGATACGGTGGAGTCGAGTCGGGTGAGATGTCCCGACCCGGACGCTTCGAACCGCATGATCGCCGAGATCGATGAGGCACGGGCGATCGGAGAGAGTCTTGGAGGCACGTTCTGCGTGACGGCGCGTGGCCTCGTGCCTGGCCTCGGGACGTATGCCGAGGCTGGTGGAAAGCTCGACGCCCGGCTCGCGTCAGCGGTGATGTCCATCCCGGCGATCAAAGGTTTCGAGGTCGGGGACGGATTCGCCGCAGCGGACCGCCCCGGTTCGCAGGTTCACGACGAGATCGCCCACAACGGCGAGCGCGGCTTCTACCGCAGGACGAACCGTGCCGGCGGACTCGAGGGTGGGATGACCAACGGTGAGCCGGTATGGATACGAGCGGCTATGAAGCCGATTCCAACGCTCATGCGGCCTCTCGGCAGTGTCGACATCGACACACACGAGCCGGTCGACGCTTCCCGGGAGCGATCCGACGTGTGCGCTGTGCCGGCGGCAGCGGTCGTCGGCGAAGCTGAGGTCGCGATGGTGCTTGCCGACGCTTACCTCGCCAAGTTCGGCTCGGATTGCCTGGACGATATCGTGGCCGCAGTGGCGGCGTATGAGGCAAGGATCACACCGTGAGCCACCTGTTCCTCATCGGCTTCATGGGAGCCGGGAAGTCGACGGTCGGCCAAATACTCGCCGATCGTCTCGGTCTGCCCTTTGTCGACCTCGATTCGCGGATAGAGGCGCATGCGGGCCGCAGCGTGGTAGAGATCTTCGACGCCGAGGGCGAGCAGGGATTCCGGCTTCGCGAGAGCGAGGCGCTCGCCGGTCTCGCCGAGGCATCCTCGTCGGTCGTTGCGTGTGGCGGCGGCGTGGTGCTTGCCGACGAGAACCGGCGACTGTTGCAGGAGATGGGCCGTGTCATCTACCTGGCAGTAAGCTCCGGTGAGGCACTCGCACGTATCGGGGACACCACCGGCCGGCCGCTTCTGGAGCGGGGAGATGCGAGCGCGATGGCGGCGACCCTACTCCGGGCGCGAGAGGTCCTCTACCGGACGGTGGCCGACGTGACCATCGATACCGGCGGACTGTCGCCCGAAGCGGTCGCCGATGTCGTGTACGAGGCGCTTCAGGCCGAGGAACGGCAGGGGTCCGCATCGTGAGTGCTCCTGTCACCCTGCCGGTGAGTACCGGGAGCGCATCGTACGAGGTTGTCGTCGGTGAAGGCTTGCTCGACACGACCGGCATGCATGTGAGTCGGCTCTCGGATGCCCGTGCGTGCGCACTCGTGACCGATGAGAACATCCGGCCTCTGTTCGGAGCAAGGGTAACGGGCTCTCTGCGTGACGCCGGTCTCGAGGTGACCGAGGTCGTCGTACCCGCAGGCGAGCGCAGCAAGTCGTGGGCGGCGGCCGGATCGCTTCTTGAGCGCCTTGCACGGGCGGGTCTCGAGCGCACCGATCTCGTCGTGGCACTCGGAGGCGGAGTGATCGGTGACCTCGCGGGATTCTGTGCGGCGGTCTACCTTCGAGGTGTCGACTACGTCCAGCTACCTACGACACTCCTGGCACAGGTCGACTCCTCGGTAGGCGGGAAGACCGGGGTCGATCTCGAGGCGGGAAAGAACCTCGCAGGTGCGTTCAAGCAGCCGCTGGTGGTGCTCGCCGACACGCAGACCCTCGGGACGCTGGCGCCCGTGGAGTGGCAAAGCGGTCTCGCGGAAGTGGCCAAGGCCGCAATGCTCGCCGGCCCGGAGCAGCTGGAGTGGATGACGCGCCATGCCGACTCTCTCGTGGCGAGGGAGGCGTCGGCAGTGCGCGAAGCCGTGCTTCGGGCTGTGCGACACAAGATCGACGTGGTCTCGGCAGACGAGCGTGAGGCAGGAGTACGCGAGAGCCTGAACTACGGACACACCCTCGGCCACGCGATCGAACAGGTCGCCGGTTACGGCGTGGTTCCACACGGTATCGCCGTCGCCGAGGGCATGCGGTTCGCCGCACGGTTGGCGTCCCGGCTCCTGGGCGCGCCCGCGGACTCCGGCGAAGCACAGGAACGGATGCTCGATTCGCTCGGCATCGAACGACCTACGTACCCCGGCGATGTCGACGCGCTCGTGCGGGCGATGCATGCCGACAAGAAGGCCCGCTCCGGGACGGTGCGCTTCGCGCTCGTTCCCGAGCCGGGTACATTCGTAGCGGTGCCCGTAGCCGATGAGGTACTCGTCGGGGAGTTGCGCAGATGGATCGACGATTCGGAAGAGGGGAGATGAGGTTGTCGTGATCAAGGTGCTCATCGTCAACGGACCCAATCTCAACCTGCTCGGTACGCGCGAGCCCGAAGTCTACGGGGTCGTCACTCTTTCGGACATCGAGGAGCTCGTGCGCGAGCGCGCGGGCATGCGAAATGCCGAAGTCTCGTTCTTCCAATCGAATCACGAGGGAGCGATCGTCGATGCGCTCCATGACGCTGCCGGTAGCTGTGATGCTGTAGTGCTGAACCCGGGCGCGCTGACGCACTACTCGTACTCGTTGCGCGATGCCGTGGCATCGATCGGAATCCCTGTAGTCGAGGTGCATCTCAGTAACGTCGCTGCACGCGAGGAGTTTCGCGCTACGAGCATCGTGGCCCCTGTGTGCGCGGGTCAGATCTCGGGGTTCGGGGCCGAGTCTTATCTGCTCGGACTCGAAGCCGCGCTGAGCGTGCTCGGCAGGCGCCCGTGAACGCGGATGCCCGGCTTGCTGCGGTGCGGCTTCGCCTCTCGGAGTCCGAACCCGACGCCTTTCTGGTCACCGGTGTCCACAACATCATCTACGTGACCGGTTTCGACGGGGTCTTTGACGAAGACGCGAGTGCCGTCTGTCTCGTGACTCCGGATGTCGCCCGTGTCTACACCGACTCCCGCTACGTGGAGGCTGCCCGGACTGCCGCGGTGGGAACCCAGTGGACGCTATCGCTGAGCAGCGGTTCTCTCGACGCCCATGTGGCTGCAGAGATTGCGGACGAGGGTATAGACGCCCTGGGTTTCGAGTCGGCGCTCTCCTGCGGGCGTCACCGTAAGCTGTCAGAGCGTTCCGGAGCACGACTCGTCCTCACCGAGCGCTGGGTCGAGGAACTCCGTGAGGTCAAGGAACCCGCCGAACTCGAGAGGATCGCGCAGGCCGCGGCTCTCACCGACCGCGCGTTCGACCACATACTCGGCGTGCTGGCTCCCGGCATGACCGAGACCGAGGTCGCGGTCGAGCTCGAGTCGTTCATGCGTTTGAACGGTTCGGAGGGCGTGGCTTTCCCGAGTATTGTCGCGAGTGGGCCCAACTCATCGAGGCCGCACGCGACGGTGACCGGCCGCCGGATCGACCACGGGGACCCCGTGACACTCGATTTCGGTGCCCGGATCGGAGGGTACTGCGCGGACATGACCAGGACGGTGGTGGTCGGCACGGCGACCGACGAGTTCCGTGAGGTCTACGAGGTCGTTCGTTCTGCGAACACCATCGGCGTCGAGACGGTCCGTGGCGGGCTTTCCGGCGCCGCGATCGACGGCACCGCACGTGAGGCTATCGGCGATGCGGGCTTCGGCGAGCATTTCGGACACGGGCTCGGACACGGTGTGGGACTCGAGGTCCACGAGCTGCCTTCGGTCGGACCGAGAGGGTCGCGACCGGTGCCCCCGGGAGCTGTGGTGACTATCGAGCCCGGCGTGTATCTGGAGGGACGTTTCGGTGTTAGAATAGAGGACTTAGTAGTTGTGGAAAGTGACGGGTGCCACGTCCTCACGACGTCACCCCGTGGACTTATCGAGGTCTGAGCCGACTGCGTTGATGGAAAGGTACTCGCGTATGGCTGTCTCCACCAATAATCTCAAGAACGGTATGTGCATCATGTACGACGGCAAGATGTGGATCATCGTCGATTTCCAACACGTCAAACCGGGCAAAGGTGGCGCATTCGTCCGCACCAAGCTCAAGGAGCTCAAGTCCGGCCGCGTCCTCGACGTCACATTCCGTGCGGGCGAGAAGCTCGAAGATGTCCGCGTCGAGACCAAGCGAATGCAGTACCTCTACAACGACGGGTCCGCGTACCACTTCATGGACACGGACTCCTACGAGCAGTTCGAGCTGGGTGCTGACTTCATCGGCGATTCCTCCCAGTGGCTCTCGGAGAATGACGAGGTCCAGATTATGTATGCGGGCGGGGAGATGCTCGGCGTCGAGCCTCCGATGTTCGTCGAGCTCGAGGTGACCGAGACCGACCCGGGCTTCAAGGGTGACACCGTTCAGGGTGGCACGAAGCCCGCGACCCTTTCGACCGGGGCCGTCGTGCAGGTCCCGATGTTCGTCGAGATCGGCGATCGGCTCCGGATCGATACGCGTGACGGGCGCTATATCACCCGCGTCTAGAGCTTCGATATACTGTCCTGACCGAGCTGCGGCTCCAGCCCACGGCCGTGGCCTCACCGCACGCCACGCCGCTGAAAGGGGACGATGGTATGCGACCTGTTCGAATAATGGATACGACCCTCCGCGACGCCCACCAGTCGCTATGGGCCACCCGGATGCAGGTGGCCGATATGCTTCCCATTCTCGGCAAGATGGACTCGGTAGGCTACTGGTCCCTCGAGGTCTGGGGAGGCGCTACATTCGATGCGGCCCTGCGCTTTCTCAACGAGAATCCGTGGGAGCGTCTGCGTGTCATCAAGAAGTACTGCCCCAAGACGCCGCTGCAGATGCTCCTGCGAGGCCAGAACCTCGTTGGTTACCGGCACTACTCGGACGAGATCGTCGAGCGTTTCGTGCACGCGAGCAAGCGCAACGGCATCGACGTCTTCCGTGTCTTCGACGCGCTCAACGACATCCGTAACGTCGAGGTGTCGGCGGCGGCGGTCAAGGAGTGCGGAGGGTTGTTCGAGGGCGCCATCAGCTACACCGTGAGCCCGGTGCATACGTTGGACTCCTACATCGAGTACGCACTCGAACTCAAGAGTCTGGGCGCTGACACCATCGCCATCAAAGACATGGCCGGCATGCTCACGCCCTTCCGTACCGAGAAGATGGTGCGGGCGCTCAAGGACGAGGTTGGTTTGCCGGTACACGTGCACTGCCACTACATCGGCGGCATGGCGCCGATGAACTACCTCAAGGCCGCCGAGGCCGGCGCGGAGATCATCGACACCGCGGTGGTGGCGGTCGCGTTCGGCAACAGCCAGCCCGCCGTGGAGATGATCGTCGCCGCGCTCAAAGAGAGCCCGTACGACACCGGTCTCGATCTCGACCTGCTCTTCGAGATCGCCGAGTACTGGGAGGAGGTCCGCGAGCGCAAGAA
>SKKZ01000108.1 GCA_007123455.1 Coriobacteriia bacterium
CTCTGGCGGCCAAGGTCGCATCAAGACTGCGTGCTAAAGGCCTGTGCGGCCGAACCGTCACACTCAAAGTGCGGTACGGTGACTTCTCTACACGGACGGTCAGACGAACACTCCCCGCGGCGACGGATGGTCGAGAAGCGATACTGGAGACCGCCCTCGATCTGCTGGACAGTGTCTGGTCCCCAGGCGTCGGGATACGGCTGCTCGGAGTCGGCACGAGCGGCTTCGAGGAGCGTGCCGTGCAGTTGGATCTGCTTGCCGGCCGTGCGTCGGAGGCGACCGAGCGACCGCAGCGCGATCGCCTGGCGGCCAGTATAGATGCGGTTCGCAAACGTTTCGGTGAAGGGGCTGTACTTCTCGGACCCGGGCAGAGACAAGATACCGGCACGCCCGTGGAACGTCTTGACGAACGAGAGGGAGACGATCTGATATGACAGCGGCTCGCTGGAAGAACGTCCTGTGCATCCCCCTCCTGCTCCTGTGCTTTGCAGTCTTCGCTCCGGGATGCGCCAGTCGCGAGGCTGACGTTGAGGCGCCTCCGTCTATAAACCCTCCTGTCGTGGTCGATCAGCCGGGCATCTACGAGGCCCCCCGTGGTCGCGTGCGCGTGGTGGGCATCTTCGACCGGATCGATCATGAGGGCGGTTCATGGGCGGTCGTCGGCGTTGCGCCCACCCAGGCGGCCGAGAGCCACGTCGTCGCCATCTTGGTCGATCCAGAACAGCTTCGCATCGATCTGCCGGCACTCCGGGGACGGTACGTGGAGATTGTCGGCGTGCTGCGCGAGGACGCTCCCGCCGGGACGCCCGGTCCCGAAGTCGAACCGCAGTCGATCATCGTGATCGTAGAAGACGATCCGGCGGACCCTATACCCTGACACCATCAGGCAGCAGGACCCTCCGCCTGCTCCCACGATTCTTCCTCGGCAGCTCCCGCACCGCCGAGTGAGGGACCCATTGGCCCGCTCGGCACGCCTCTGCGCAGCCGCACCGGCGTGCCCGAGGCAGTACGCACCGTGTAAGGAGCAACCGACTCCGCCACGATCGCCAATCCGCGCTCCGGGTTGTTCTGCAGCGTACCTTCCACGAGGTAGCAACGGTGTTTGACGATCGTCTCCCCCGCCCGCTGGAGCGCGTTCTCGAAGACGACGACATCGAGCAGGCCGGTGGCGTCCTCGAGCGTGAGAAAGCACGTGCGCTTGCCCGAGCGGGTGCGCGGCGTCTGGGCGCGCTCCCGCACGCCGCACACGCGGACCTTTGTCCGGTCGGGCAGCGCGGGCAGGTCGCGCGCGAAGGTCACGCCGCGCGAGCGCAGATCGGTATTGGCGAGTTCGAGCGGGTGGCAGGTGAGCGAGAGTCCACAGAGTTCGAGTTCGGCCGAGAGGCGCCGGGCCCGCGACCAGCCGCTCATGTGCGAAGGGTCCTCGACCGGGCGCACCGGGCCCGGCGCGAGCAGGAGCACGTCGTCGCCGACCACGCTCTCCCGCGCGATCGTCGCCTTGAGCTCGGGCAGGAGCGCGAGCAGCTCGTCGCGGGTCGCCGGACGGCCGGCCTCGCTCAGGCCGAGGCCGTCGAGCGCACCGATACGGATGAGGCTCTCGGCTGCGTGGGCTTCGGCACACGTGCGGCGCAGGAAGTCGGCGAGGTCGCGGAAGGGCCGCACGGCCCGCTCGCGCTCGACCGCGCCGAGGAGCCGCCGCGTCATCTCGTGCACGTCGCGCAATCCCACGCGGACGGCCGCGCCGTCCGGCGTGACGGTATATCGTTCCTGCGATTCGTTCACGTGTGGGGACAGCAGCGCGATGCCGTGCCTGCGTGCATCGTTGGCGACGAGGCGCGGCGTGTAGAAGCCCATCGGCTCGTTGTTGAGGATCGCCGCGGCGAACTCGGCCGGGAAGTAGGTCCGCAGCCACGCGCTCGCGTAGGAGACCACGGCGAAGCACGCGGCGTGCGCCTTGTTGAAGCCGTAGGCGGCAAAGCCCTCGAGCTGCCGGAAGACCTCGCTGGCGACGTCCGCGTCGACGTCGCGTTCAGCGGCCCGCTCGAGAAAGTGCCCGCGGATGTGCGCCATCTCCGCACGGCTGCGGCCCTTCGTCATCGCTCGGCGTAGAGAGTCCGCCTCGGCCAGGTCGAAGCCGGCTACCGCGCGCGCTACGAGCAGGACCTGCTCCTGGTAGACGATGACGCCGTAGGAATCGGAGAGCACATCCGCCATCGCCGGATGCGGAACGCTCACCTCCTCGAGCCCGTGGCGGCGCCGGATGAACGGCGTGATCATCTCGGCCTCGAGCGGACCGGGGCGGAAGAGCGAGATCGCTGCGATCACGTCCTCGAAGCGGCTCGCCCGCAGCCGCGTGTTGAGGTTGCGCTGTCCGCTGCTCTCCAGCTGGAAGACACCGACCGTGTCCGCGCTCGCGATGGTGTCGTAGACGCGCGGGTCGTCGTGTGGCAGCTCGAACGGCTCGGGAACAGCGTCTGCCCCGAGGCGCTCGCGCGCGAGTGCGACCGTCTCGGTGATGGCCGAGTGCATCCGCAATCCCAGGATATCCATCTTCACGAGGCCGAGTGCCTCGACGTCGTCCTTGTCGTACTGCGAGACCACCACGCCCTTGGCCGCCCACTGCAGCGGCGTCCAGGTATCGATGGGTTCGCGCGTGATGATGAAGCCGCCGAGATGCGTACCGAGATGCATCGGACAACCGTCGAGCTGCTCGGCGATCTCGACCACCGGCGCGTGGCGCGGTTCGCGCAGAGGGTGGTCCCGGCACTCGGGGTAGCTCGCGAGCACCTCGCGCAAACGGTGCGCCGAGACCCAGGGCAGGTGCCGGGAGAGCGCGTTCACCTCGTCGATCCCGTAGCCGAACGCGCGCGCCGCGGTACGAACGGCCGAGCGCGCGGTCATCGTGTTGACGGTCGCGACCATCGCGACGTGTGCGCTGCCGAATCGCCGGTAGATGAAGTCGATGACCTCGTCACGCCTCGCCGAGTCGAAATCCACATCGATGTCGGGCATCTGGCGGCGGGCAGGATTCAGGAACCGCTCGAAGAGCAGGTCGTGCGCGATGGGGTCGGCCCCGGTGATACCTAGTACGTAGCTCACGATCGAGTCCCCCGCGCTGCCGCGGCCCGAATACCGGATGCCCTCCCGCGAAGCGAAGTCGACGATCTCCTTCACGACAAGGAAGTACTCTGGGAACCCGAGTTCCTCAATGACGGCAAGTTCGTGCTGCAAGCGAGCGACCGCGGGCGAGGTCACCGGCTGGTAGTGCTCCTCGAGTCCGCGCCATGCTGCCTTCGAGAGCACCGAGTAGGGTGTCTCCCCGTGCGGTATCTCGGCAGCCGGGAAGTGGAAGGAGCCGAGGCCGAGGTCGAGGTCGCATCGCTCGGCGATCTCGAGAGTCGCCTCGCACGCCTGCGGATAGGCGGCGAAGAGCCGGCACATCTCGGCGGGAGGCTTCAGCCAGAGCTCGGCGTTCTGGCGCCCGTACGGCCCCGGCAATCGCATCCCGGCCGAGGAGGCGGCAAGCACGTCGTGGATGCGGAAATCGGCGGCGTGCACGTAGTGGACGTTGTTGGTGGCGACCACCGGCAGACCACATGACTCCGCAAGCGCGGCAAGTGCGGCAACGTAGCGGGGGGCATCGGGAGTCAGGTGGTGCATGAGCTCGACGTAGAAGTCGCCAGCCCCGAAGCATCCTGTAAGACGCGTGAGCGCAGCCCTGGCCCGGGCGAGACGCCCCGTCCGTACCGCCGAGCCAACCTCTCCGCCGGGACACCCGCTGAGCGCGATGAGCCCTTCCGAATAGCGTGCAAGATCCCCGAGTGTGACCACACTCTGTCCGGTAGCCGAGCGGACGTGAGTGCGAGAAAGCAGACGGCAGAGGTTGCGGTACCCGCCGAGATCTTTCACGAGCAGTGTGAGGTGGAAGCCCGAGCCGGCTGCCCGACCGAAGCCCACGCTTGCAGGCAGCACCAACCGCTCATCAGGAGGCAGGTCGCACTCCTCGCCACTCACGCCTGCACTCTCGACGACGATCTCGGCTCCGAGGATCGGCCTGACGCCCACCGCCTTCGCCGCCCGGTAGAAGCGCAGCGCCCCGTAGAGTCCCTGGTGATCGGTGAGACCGAGCGCTCCCATGCCGAGTTCGCCCGCACGTCGGATAAGGTTGCCGAGGTCGGCAGCCCCGTCACCGAAGCTGAAGCGTGAGTGGACATGCAGATGGACGAAGGACTCCCCCACCGATCCTCCTAATCCTGCATGCCGAGGAGGACCCACGCCCCTGTCAAGCGGTCAAACGCGAGGTCGTACGTACCGCCACTGGCAGCCACGATACGCCAGCAGTGCTGACTCACCCTGGACTCCGCATCCCACCAGGCGTGCTCGACCGTCCAGGTCTGCACGATCGAGACGACATCGTAGAGGCATCCCCGCCACGCAAATGCCGCAGGTGAGCGGCTTGACGCGTCCCACGATACCGGCACCGGGTCTCCGATTCTGCGGCCCAGGGCTCCGTCACCCGGGCGCCGGAGCTCCGATGCGCGTACGAGCCAAGGAGTCGCGAGCAGATCGCGTACGACCGGACGGAGTCCTTCGGCAGAGTCGAACAGGTCCAGCGGAAGCCCGTCGGGAAGCGAACGATACTGTTTGATGGCGGCGTTGCGACCCACGGGAGACCTTCCGACGTCGACGGGAGTCGAGCATATCGAACGTATGTTCGATATGCAAGATACATGCTCCCACCGACAGCAACGCCAAAATGCCCTATCCGGGGAGTCGGTCCCGGTCTCCCGGGAACCTCAAATACGAGCAGCAGAGGCGCCGGCCGTCAGGAAAGAGACGTCGGGAGGCTGGCCCGTGATACGCAGACATCCATGAAGGTACCGTCAGACACGATCAGGATCCGCGACCTCTACCAGTATCTGTTCCGCGACGTCACGACCGAGGGCGTAGGCGGTGCCATTCACCTCTATCAGCAACGGACCTTTGAACGGGGCTACCTCACAGACACGGACCAGCGTGCCCGGATACATCCCGAGAGAGCCCAGATACGTCAACATCGCCTCGTCGTCTTCGGAGACCTGGACGATGCGCGAGGTCTGCCCGCTTCCGACGTCACAGAGCAGCACCCCCTCGACCGGGACGATCTCGCCACCGGCACTGGGTATCGGATGGCCGTGCGGGCACACTTCAGGGTTGTCGAGATACTCCTCAAGCGCCTCCATCACCCGGGGTGAGAGCGCGTGCTCGAGGCGGCAGGCATCCTCGTGGGCCTCCTCCCACGCAAGCCCGAGCACATCGACAAGGAAACGCTCGGCGACCCGGTGGCGACGAACGATGTCGATGGCGAGCATCCGGCCCTCATCGGTCAGGACGACATCGCCAGCGTCTCTCGTAATGAGACCGCGTGCCTCGAGCCTGCGGAGCGTGGCGGTCACCGTCGGCCCCGAGACACCGAGCGCCTCTGCGATCGGTGTCGGTCTGACGGTGCCTCGTTCGGAGAGTTTGTAGATGGTCTCGAGGTACTCTTCGAGGGTCGCGGTTGGCATCGCTCACCTCCATCGGTACAGCAAGATGCGGATGTTCTCCAGGGCCTTAGACTACTCTAACGGGACCTCTGTCACAACACGATGCACGGTCCTGTGCTTCGCTCATCCGTCAAAACGCATCCTGACCGCTCACACCGAAAAATGCTCCGCTGGCACTTCCGAATCGTCCGTTAGTCACATACTTGCGAAGATGTGAGAAACGCTCTTGACGGTCGTGACGGGCAGCTGTAACGTTGCAGTTGTCCCGAGAAGTCGGACCTGGCGAACACCGAAAGGCTGTGTACCAGTAGCCGCCGGCGGAGGACCGTTAGAGTGGGTATGACGCGAGTTGTCCCGGTCGAGCGGCGATCCAATGGAGGGAAACGGAAAGCAGCTGAGTACGGTATCACGCGGGCGAGGTTTCTCGGGACACTTTCTTATTCCTCCCCCGTTCTCCGGGCGCCCGGCCTATCCGCGATAGACGATCTTCGCGATGGGTGACTCCCACACTGCGACCTCGGAGACAGCGACCTCCTTGCCGACCACCCCGGTCAGCTCCTCGAAGACGACACGCGCAAGATTCTCGGCTGTGGGGTTGAGCGAGTCAAAGGGCGACACCTCGTTCAGGTACGCATGGTCGAACCGACCGAGCACGACGGCCAGATCCTCCTTCAAGCGCTTGAAGTCGTAGACGATGCCCACCTCGTCGAGGTGATCTCCTCTGACCGTTACCTCGACATCCCACGTGTGGCCGTGGAGTTCGCGGCACTCCCCCGGGTATCCGTGCAGGGCGTGCGCGGCGTCGAAGTGGCCCTTTACCGTGAGCTCGTACACCTGCCGACCTCCTTCAGAAGAGAGAGCCCTGACC
>SKKZ01000260.1 GCA_007123455.1 Coriobacteriia bacterium
AGAGCAAGTCGCCGAGCGCATGGGCACGACCAAGAGCGCGATCTCACGGCTCGAAGGTCCAGCCAAGCACTCGCCTTCGGTGAGCACGCTCAGGAGATACGCAGAAGCGGTCGGCTGCGACGTCGAGATCCGGCTCGTGCGCCCGTCGCGATGAGGGGCTCGGACTGGTGGATGGACTCTGGTTAGGTGTCGGCAAGTGCGCCGTGCTAGATTTGTACCTGGAGGTCATGTCTATGAAGCTTCAGTTGACAGCGGTGTTCGAGAAGGTCCCCGAGGGCTATATCGGCTACGTCGAGGAACTCCCCGGGGCCAACACGCAGGCACCGACCCTCGAGGAGGCACGTACCAACCTCGTTGAAGCCGTGGAACTCGTCCTCCAAGCCAATCGGACTCTCGCCGAAGAGCGCCTCGGAGATCGCGAAGTCATACGCGAGCCCCTCAGCATCACCGCGTGAAACGGTCGGACCTGCTCCGGCACCTGAAGACTCACGGTTGCGAACTCCTTCGCGAAGGTGGCACCCACTCCGTGTACGTGAACCGCACCGCCGGCAAGGCGACCGCCATTCCCCGGCACCGCGAGATCAACGAGTTCCTCGCACGGAAGGTCTGCCGAGACCTCGAGATCCCAGAACCGTGATCGGGGGGACACGAACCCACCCGAGCTGATGCTCGGGGCCCACCCGAGTGCGCCAGGCCACTCGCCTCGTAAGGGATCAGATAGACGCTGTTAAGCGCCCCTCCGCACGCTCTACTCATTGCGCAGTGAGTTCATCGCGGAAGGCGGCGTCATGAGTGAAGAGGATGGCCCCCGCACAGAGGCTGTGGAGAACGCGCTCTTCAGCGACATCTCCGAGCTGATCGAGCGGACACGGCAACGAGTGTCCGTCACAGTCAACACCGAGCTTGTCGTGCTCTACTGGCACATCGGAAAGCGCGTCCGTGAGGACGTGCTTGGCGGAGAGCGCGCCGCTTACGGTCAAGAAATCATCAGGCGCCTCGCCGCTCGGCTGACTCGAGAGTACGGACGCGGCTACAGCTGGCGGAATCTCTTCCGCATGGTGCAGTTCGCTGGTCTCTACCCGGATCCGGAGATTTTGCCGACACTGTCGGCAAAATTGGGCTGGAGCCACATCGCCGAGCTCCTGCTACTGAACGACACGGATGAGCGCGAGTTCTACGCTGCTCACGCCGCGCGTGAACGCTGGAGCGTGCGCACATTGCGCGAGCGCATCGCGAGTCAGCTCTACGTGCGCACCATCACCGACGATGACTCCGCCGACCAGATCATTGCTGCCAACTCGGAATCGCAGGTACCTGACGAAGCGGGCCCGAACACCGTCTTCCGAGATCCGTACGTGCTCGACTTTCTCGGCCTGCCAAGCAAGCACACGGAGTCCCAGCTCGAGACAGCCATCCTCGACGAGATCCAGCGATTCCTGCTGGAACTTGGAGTCGGGTTCGCCTTCGTCGAGCGCCAGAAGCGCATGACCGTGGACAATCGCGACTTTCGCCTCGACCTGCTCCTCTACCACATCACAGAGCGCTGCTACGTCGCTGTCGAACTCAAGACCCGCCCGCTCGATCCGGGCGACTACGGTCAGATGCTGCTCTACCTGCGCTGGCTCGACGCCCACCAGCGCCACCCGGGCGACTTAGCCCCGGTTGGCCTCATCCTGTGCACGGACAAGGGAGCCGAGCAGGTAAAGCTGCTCGGCCTGGACTCGGGAGAGATCCGCGCGGCCCGGTACCTCACCCGGGACGTCCGCGAGAAGCTGCCAGCACGGTTGGAGGCGATGAGGTAGCGGTTGCGGCGGCGGCGGCCACGTCTGGATTCCGTCGAACGGCCGCTACGCGCTGGTTTTCACTCATGACAGATGTTACGCTTATTACACTTACGGGAATGCAGACGTGGAGAGGTGAGGTCATGAGCCGCCCATACAGGATGCGGGATTCGGGCGAGTCGATCGTCCCGGACTCCGCAGATTCCGAGTCCGCCAAGAGGCTTCTCGACTTCATCGCCCGGGAAGGGGACAGCGGTGCGCCGCGGCTTGTCAGCCAGAGTGGCCTGGAGGTGCATCTGTCTCCTGCCGTATACCGCGCATTGGAGGAAGCCGCCGAAGCGGTAGCCGGCGGCAGCGCGGTCACGGTGCTGCCGACACGGCACGAACTAACCAGCACTCAGGCGTCAGATGTCCTCAACGTGTCTCGCCCCCACCTCGTAGGGCTCCTCGATGCGGGCGAGATTCCGTTTCACAAGGTAGGATCGCATCGGCGGATTCGTCTCGATGATCTCCTGGCGTACCGGCGACGTCGCGACATCGGTCGACGCGAGACGCTGAGACGGCTCACCCGCGATGCACAAGATGCCGGCATGGACTTCTGATCCGTGGCACTCCGCGTCGTTCTTGATGCCTGCGTGCTCTACCCGGTAGCTCTGCGGGATTGCCTGCTCAGGGTCGCAGAACTCGACCTCCTGCAGATCGTCTGGAGCCGACGCATCCTCGATGAGATGAAGGTGGCGATTCTCAGGCGGCGCCCGGACATCGACAGCCCGAGGATCGACCTCATGATCGACATGATGCGAACCGCATTCCCGGAGGCGGAAGTCGACGGCTGGGAAGCCCTTGGGGGCCAGATGCGTAACGAACCCAACGACCGGCATGTGCTCGCCCTCGCCGTACACGCACGGGCACAGATGGTGGTCACCGCGAACCTGAAGCACTTCCCGGCTGATGCCTGCGACCCGTACGCCGTCGAGGCGATTACGCCGGATGATCTTCTCTGCCGTCTCCTGGAGAGCAGCGCGCCGACCGTGATCCGCGTGATCCGCCAGTTCTCTGAAGACACCCCCAGCAACCCGCCGATGTCGGTTGACGAGATCCTGCAGGCCATCGGCCGTTCGACACCGTTGTTCGCCGAGCGCGCACGGGCGCTGCTCTCGCAGCTCGGCGACTGAAGATCCGTACAGGCCTGGGTAGGCTCCTCTCTCGATCCCTGACCGACGGCACGGGCTCACTTCGAGACGAACTTCTGGGCAGACCGGCTCGCAGTACTGAAGGCTGCCTACCCTCCCGCCAGCACTCGCGCGATCTCCCCGGCGGCGTGTCCGTCGCCATAGAAGGCGGGCCGCTCGGCAGGCGGTGCGGACGTGCGCACCCCGGCCACCGCGTCTGCGATCCGTTTCGGGTCTACCCCGACGAGCCGGTTCCACCCGGCCTCGACCGTCTCGACCCACTCGGTCTCCTCGCGAAGCGTCACGCAGGGGATGCCGAAGAAGTACGCCTCCTTCTGCATGCCACCCGAGTCGGTGAGCAGTGCTGCGGCGCCCCGCAGCAACCCGTTGGACTCCAGGTACGACACCGGCTCGACGAGGGTGAGTCCGGGCGCATCGGCGAACTCGGCGGCAAGCCCTGAGGCTTCGAGCGCCTTGCGGGTGCGCGGGTGCACCGGCCAGAGCACCGGCAGGTCGAGCGAGGCGAACGTGCGCGTCACGCCGGCGAGCGCGACCGGATCGTCGGCGGTCGCCGCACGGTGGACGGTCGCGAGATAGTACGCGCCGGACTCGAGCCCGAAGCGCGCCGCCACCTCGGCGGGATCGACCCGCTCTGCGAACTCGCGCGCGGTGTCGAGCATGACGTCGCCTACCTGGTGTACGCCGGCGGCGATCCCCTCGGCGGCCAGGTTGGCGACAGCCGCATCGGTCGGGCAGAAGAGCCACGTGGAGAGATGGTCGGTGAGCACCCGGTTGATCTCCTCGGGCATCTGGCGGTTGAACGAGCGCAGCCCCGCCTCGACGTGCGCCACCGGGATGTGCAGCTTGGCCGCGGCGAGTCCGCCGGCAAGCGTGGTGTTGGTGTCGCCGTAGACGAGCACTGCATCGGGCGCCAGCTCGACGAGCAGTTCCTCGATGAGTGCGAGCATCTGGCCGGTCATCGCGCCGTGTCTGCCGCCTGCAACTCCCAGATTGTAGTCGGGCGCCGGGATGCCGAGCTCCTCGAAGAAGACCTGCGACATCCCGTGGTCGAAGTGCTGGCCGGAGTGCACGAGGATCTCCTCGTTCCCGGCACGAAGCGCCCGGCAGACCGGAGCGGCTTTGATGAACTGAGGGCGGGCGCCGATGACAGAGACGATGCGCACGTGGCTGGCTCCTTCCCGGCAGATCCGGGCGGCGGACGGTGTCGGCTCGCCCAGAAGTGTAGCGCACGCACAGTTGCGCAGTGTCAGAGCGTGAGTATACACTCCATGGTACTACTACTTATCACTACTGATTGGCACCACCGATGGCGAAAGTCAACATCTCGCTTCCCGACGATCTGCTCGAGCAGATCGACACGCTCGCCGCCGAGCTCGAGCGCTCCCGCAGCGGACTCATGCAGGAAGCCGCCGCGGCGTACGTGACCCGGGTGCTCGAGGAGCGCCGTAAGGCCGAGCGCGCCGAGAGGATCGACCGGGCGATCGTGCGCGCACGCGCGTTCGCGGAGACGATCGAACCCTTCGACTCCACAGCGGCGATCCGCGCGGACCGGGATCGCGACGGCCGCAAGGCGGGCGAACCGTGAGGCCGCTTCTCGTGGTCGATGCTTCGGTGGCGGTGAAGTGGTTCAAGCCGTCCGGCGAGCCGCACCTCGAACAGGCCCTCGAAATGCTCACGGCGCATCGAGACGCGTCCGTGACGTTGGCGGCACCCTCTCTCCTGCGTCTCGAGGTGATCAACGCCCTGTGGTCGAAGAGCATCGATGCGAACAAGCTCGGCCAGGTCGCACAAGACCTCGATGACTTCGACGTGCTGTGGTTCGAGATCGACCACGACCTCACCGAACACGCTGCACGCATCGCCGCGGAGACGTGGCTCACCGTCTACGATGCGGCGTATGTCGCGCTCGCCCTGCGCCTCGACGCTCCCCTCGTGACGTGCGACGTGAAGATCATCGCCGCCGATGCGTGTTCGACGCGGCCTCTCGGCCAACCGATACGCTAGAATCGCACGAGGTCTTCGCAACGCCAGATACTGCCTGAGGAGCGCCCATGTCAGACCCCGTCCGCGTCGGTGTGATCGGCTACGGCTACTGGGGCCCCAACCTCGTGCGCAACCTCGACCGGCTTCCCGGCGCCGACCTCGTCGCCGTTTGCGACGCCTCCCCCGCCCACCTTGAGCGACTGGCCGCCGCTCACCCCGGGGTACTCGGCATCTCCGACCTCGACGAGATGCTCTCCACGTGCGAACTCGACGCCGTCGTGGTCGCCACGCCTGCGCCCACACATGCCGCCGTGGCTACACGCGTACTCGAAGCCGGGCTGCACTGCTACGTGGAGAAGCCACTCACGCTCGCCTCGGTAGACGCCGAAGCGCTCGTTGCGCTTGCCGCCTCGCGCGACCGTGTGCTCATGACCGGACACCTCATGGTCTACCACGGAGCGATCGAGTGGATCCGCGACTACCTCGCCTCCGGGGAGCTCGGCGATGTCCTCTACGTCTATTCGCAGCGACTGAACCTCGGCAAGGTGCGCGCCGACGAGAACTCGTTCTGGTCGCTCGCTCCCCACGACATCTCGGTCGTGCTCGACCTGCTCGGCGAGGTGCCGTCCTCGGTCTCGGCATCGGGCGCCGCCTACCTGCGCGAAGGCGTGGAGGACGTGGTCTTCGCCACGCTGCACTTCCCGAGCGGCAAGATGGCCAACATCCACGTGAGCTGGCTCGACCCGCACAAGGTCAGGCGCCTCACCGTCGTGGGCACGAAGAAGATGCTCGTGTTCGACGACATGGAGGCCACCGAGAAGATCTGGATCTACGACAAGGGCGTGGCGCCGACCGACGCGCTTGCCTACGGTGAGGACCTCACGCTGCGCTTCGGCGACATAACCGTCCCGTACGTGAAGATGGGCGAGCCGCTCGCCGCGGAGATGAACCACTTCCTCGAGTGCTGCGCAGATGGCGCCGAGCCGAGGAGCAGCGGCGTCGACGGCCTGCGGGTCGTGCAGGTGCTCGAAGCCGCCGATGCGTCGGTGGCGGCGGGAGGAACGCCGGTCGAGATCGTGTTGGAGCAATAGATACGCAGTCGCGCGCCCGGCGTGCGGCACTGACGGAAGGAACCCCTCGTGGCGATCCCCCTGCTCGACCTCAAGGCCCAATACCTCGAGCTGAAAGACGAGCTCGACGGCGCCATCGGGGAGGTCATGTCCTCGGCAGGCTTCATCGGAGGTCCGCGGGTGCGCGAACTCGAAGCCGCTATCGCCGAATACTGCGGCACGGAGCACGCGGTGGCGTGCGGCAACGGAACCGACGCCCTCTTCCTCATCATGCATGCGCTCGGCATCGGTAAGG
>SKKZ01000064.1 GCA_007123455.1 Coriobacteriia bacterium
GGATCGGGCCACGCGGCGACCATGAGCGAGGGTGCGTCCGAGCCCGCCGCACGCGGGATGCGCCGCCAGATCTCCTCGGTGACGAAGGGCATCATCGGGTGCAGCAGGCGAAGCGCGGTGTCGAGCACGAAGACGAGGTTGCGCTGGGCGACAAGGCGCGCGGCCCGCTCGGCAGCATCGGCACCCTCCCGCGAGCCCGCAAAGAGTCGCGGTTTGGAGAGCTCGATATACCAGTCGCAGAACTCGTTCCAGAAAAACTCGTAGAGCGCGCGGGCGACCTCGCCGAACTGATAGGTCGCGATACCCTCGTCGACCTGCGCCGCGAGATCGGCCAGGCGCGAAAGGATCCACGCATCGGCTACGGTGGCGGCCTCGGGTTCGCCGGGGACGAAGTCCTCGTCGAGATTCATGAGCACGAAGCGGCTCGCGTTCCAGATCTTGTTGGCGAAGTTGCGTGAGGAGAGCAGCTTCTCCTCGGCGAACTTGATGTCCTGGTTGCCGGTGGTCTGCAACATGAGCCCGAAACGCATGCCGTCGGCTCCGTAGTGTTCCATGAGGTCGAGCGGGTCGATACCGGTGCCGAGCGACTTACTCATACGCTTGCCCTCGGCGTTGAAGACCGTCGGGTGGATGATGACGTCGTCGAAGGGGATCTTGCCGTCAACGAAGTTCATGCCGCTCATGATCATGCGCGCCACCCAGAGGAAGAGGATGTCGCGCGCCGTGGAGAGCACGCTCGTGGGATAGAAGTAGCCGAGTTCGGGGGTGTCGTTCGGCCAGCCGAGGGTAGCAAACGGCCAGAGCTGGCTAGAGAACCACGTGTCGAGCACGTCCTCGTCCTGACGGAGGGCCCCGCCACATTGGGCGCACTCGGTGAGATCGTCCATGGAGGCGACCGGCGGTGCCCCGCACGCGTCGCAGTAGAAGACCGGGATACGGTGGCCCCACCACAGTTGTCGGCTGATGCACCAGTCGCGGATGTTCTCCATCCAATGGAAGTAGACGTTTTCCCAGCGCTTCGGATGGAAGACTACGCGCCCGTCGCGCACCGCCTCGATCGCAGGCGCGGCAAGCGGCTTCATGTCGACGAACCACTGGTCGGAGAGCCACGGCTCGATGACCGTGTGGCATCGGTAGCAGTGGCCGACCGCGTGCATGTGGTCGTCTGTGCCGAGGAGCAGGCCGGCGGCCTCCATATCGGCTACCACCTGGCGGCGCGCCTCGTAGCGCCCGAGACCCGCGTACGGACCGCCCTCGGCCGATACGGTGGCATCGGCGTTGAGGATGTTCACCTTGGCGCAATCGTGCCGTTCGGCTATCTCGAAATCGTTGGGGTCGTGGGCGGGGGTGACCTTCACCGCACCGCTGCCGAAGGCCGGGTCGACGTAGTCATCGGCGACGATAGGGATCTCGCGGCCGATGAGCGGCAGGACGACCGTGGCGCCCACGAGGCCGCTGTAGCGATCGTCATCCGGGTGCACGGCAACACAGGTGTCGCCGAGCATCGTCTCGGGACGGGTAGTGGCGACCACAACGTGGTCGCGTCCGTCAGCGGCGGGCTCGGCAAGCGGGTAGCGGAAGTGCCACAGGTGGCTGTCGAGGTCCTCGTGCTCGACCTCGATGTCGGAGAGCGCGGTGGAGCACCGCGGGCACCAGTTGATGATGCGCTTGCCGCGGTAGATGAGTCCCTGCTTGTACCAGTCAACGAAGACAGTGCGGACCGC
This sequence comes from Coriobacteriia bacterium, assembly GCA_007123455.1. GTDB lineage: Bacteria > Actinomycetota > Coriobacteriia > Anaerosomatales > SLCP01 > SKKZ01. Next base: position 1,725 of record SKKZ01000064.1, read on the forward strand.
CTCCTGGTAGGACGGGTCCATAGTGAACCACTCGTCGGAGTAGTCGCACGAGCAGCCCATGGCCTTGAGCTGAGTGATGATGGTCGAACCGTGCTCGCGGCGCCACTCCCAGCACGCCTCGATGAACGCCTCACGGCCTACGTCATGCCTGCTCTTGCCCTGTTTGGCGAGCATCTGCTCGACCTTGTTCTGGGTCGCGATGCCGGCGTGATCGGTGCCGAGCACCCAACGGGTCGGACGGCCGGTCATGCGCGCCCGGCGGATCACGACATCTTGAATCGTGTTGTTGAGCGCATGTCCCATGTGGAGCGAACCCGTCACGTTGGGGGGCGGGATCGCGACCGTGAACGGACGCTCACCTCCCGGGACCGGGGCCTGCTCGAAGTAGCGGCCGGCTATCCACGACTCGAAGACTGAGGTCTCGACGGCCTTCGGATCGTAGGCCTTGGGTAGTTCGCTCATGTGCGCTGCATCCCTCTCGCTCTGTCCGGCACTGCAACGATTCTAGCCTAGCAGCACCTCATACAAGACAACCGTCTCTTGCGCGCACCATGAGCGACATCGCGGTGGCTCTCAGGGCAACAGCCTACTTCACACCCGGTGCCGTGCGCGATAGACTCGGGGCGAGGGGGCTCTCGGTGTCACGCGACAGCTGATGTGGCGTGCGAGGCCGCCGCGGCGAAGATTGCGCCAGGCAGTCGTGTGGACGAGATGCTCTTCTTCATTGTTGAGGCGGGGCCGGTAATCCGGCTCCGCCTCTCACTCATTTCCGTACGATGCGATGACCGCCGGCCGTACACGAATCCTTACGCGCTCTCGGCCTCACCGCGCCGCACGATGGTCGGGCCGGTCTCACCCTTGACCGTCTCGGCGGTCACGACGACAGTCTCGATATCGTCACAACTCGGAAGGTCATACATGGTGTCGAGCAGCAGACCCTCGAGGATGGAGCGCAATCCGCGGGCTCCGGTGCCGTGTGCGATGGCCTCCTGGGCGACCGCCCTGAGTGCGTCCACGGTGAACTCGAGCTCCACACCCTCGAGCTCGAAGAGGCGACGGTACTGCTTCACGAACGCGTTCTTTGGCTCGGTGAGTATGCGAACGAGGTCGTCCTCGGTCAGGTCTTGCACAGACGCGAGCACCGGCAGGCGGCCGATGAACTCGGGGATGAGCCCGAACTTGTGCAGGTCTTCGGGAAGCACGCGGGAGAGCAACGCGCCCTTCTCGGCCGCAGATGCGTCGGAGAGGTCGGCGCCGAAGCCCAGCCCCCGCTTGCCCACCCGGTCGGCGATGATCTTTTCCAGGTCGACAAAGGCGCCACCGAGGATGAAAAGAATGTTCGTGGTGTCGATCTTGATGAGTTCCTGCTGCGGATGCTTACGACCGCCCTGGGGCGGCACCGCTGCCTCGGTGCCCTCGAGAATCTTCAGCAACGCCTGCTGGACGCCCTCGCCAGAGACATCGCGGGTGATCGAAAGGTTCTCGGCCTTGCGCGCGACCTTGTCGATCTCGTCGATGTAGATGATGCCGACCTCGGCGCGCTTGATGTCGAAGTCTGCGGCCGTGATGAGCTTGAGCAGGATGTTCTCCACGTCCTCGCCGACGTAACCCGCCTCGGTAAGCGCGGTCGCATCCGCGATGGCGAAGGGCACCTTGAGGATGCGGGCGAGCGTCTGTGCGAGCAGGGTCTTGCCACACCCGGTCGGGCCGAGCATGAGGATGTTGCTCTTGGCGAGTTCTACCTGATCGTCGACGACCGACGGCATGACCTGGATGCGCTTGTAATGGTTGTAGACAGCCACCGAGAGCACCTTCTTGGCGCGCTCCTGGCCGACCACATACTCGTTCAGAGCCGCGTTGATCTCAGCGGGAGTAGGCAGCTCATCGGCGAGGGGTGCGACATGCTCCTCGGGCAGCTCGTCCTCGACGATGTCGTTGCACAGCTCTATGCACTCGTCACAGATGTAGACACCCGGTCCGGCGATGAGCTTGCGGACCTGGCGCTGGCTCTTCGAGCAGAACGAGCAAGTCAGCTGATCTGGATTATCGGGGGTGCGGCTCACTCGTCTCCCACTTTCACTCCGCGCTTGGCGAACACCTCGTCGACGAGACCGTACTTCTTGGCGTCCTCAGCGGTCATGATGTTGTCGCGGTCGGTGTCGCTGTGGATCTTCTCGATCGACTGTCCGGTGTGGTGAGCGAGAATCCTGTCGAGCGCATCACGCATGCGCAACATCTCCTTGGCCTGAATCTCGATGTCGCTCACCTGGCCCTGCGTGCCACCCCAGGGCTGATGGATGAGAATGCGGCTGTTCGGCAACGCATAGCGCTTGCCGGCCGCACCGGCAGCGAGCAGGACCGCGCCCATCGAAGCACACTGGCCGATGCAGATCGTGGACACATCGGACTTGATGTACTGCATCGTGTCGTAGATCGCCAGGCCGGCAGTTACCGAGCCGCCAGGCGAGTTGAGGTAGAGGTTGATGTCTTTGTCAGGTTCGGCACTCTCCAGGTGCAGAAGCTGGGCGATTATGAGGTTGGCGATGTCATCGTTGATCTCGTGGCCGAGAAAGACGACCCTCTCGTTGAGCAGACGTGAATAGATGTCGAAGCTGCGCTCACCGCGGCTCGTCTGCTCGACGACGATGGGCACCAGGTTGTATGCATCGTATGGCATCGGTTCTACCGTCCTACTCTTCCGGTGCGGATGCGGCCTCGCCGGCCGCCCCGGCGGCGTCGCCCTCATCGCCCTCGGCGCCGGGTTCCACTTCATTGATTTCCACGTTCTCGGGATTCATAAGCCATTCGACGGCACGGCGATGCATGATTCCCTCGGTGAGGACCTCGATCGCCCGGGCCTCGTCCCAGCGGGCGCGCAACTCGTCAACGTCGGTCTCGGCAGCCTCTGCGAAGCGCTCGATCTCGGAGTTGATGTCGTCCTCGGTTACCTCCATGCCCTGGGCGCGGAAGAGCGCTTCGAGAGCAAGCTCTTCGCGAACCATGACGGCGGCCTGCTCCTCGACGTCCTTGAGAACACGCTCGCCGTCGTAGCCTGTGGCCTGGGCATACTGCTCGAAGCTCATGCCACGCGACTGAAGGCCCTCAAGGAAGTCGCCGAACATCGACTGGCGTCGCGCGCTGATCATCGCCTCGGGCGCCTCGCCCTCGAGCCGCTCGGTAAGAGCGACCCGCACCGCGCGCTCCAGTGCGCGCAGGCGACCGGTGGCCTTGGCTTCGTCGAGCTTGGCCTTCACATCGGCACGGAGCTCCTCGAGGGTCTCGAATCCGCCGACGTTGCCGGCGAAATCGTCGTCGATCTCGGGAAGCACCTTCTCCTTGATCTCATGCACCGTCACGTCGAATTCGGCCGTCTTGCCGACGAACTCGGGGTTGGAGGAGCCGTCCGGGATCTCGAACTCGATGCGGGTCTCCCCGCCTGGCTCCAAGCCCACAATCCCCCGATCGAAATCGGTGGGCATGAGACCCTTATCCATCTCGTAGAGGTACTTCTCGACGACGTTGCCCTCGTACTCCTCGCCGTTCACCGTGCCCGTGAACGACATCAGGACGAAGTCGCCGGCACCCACGCCGCGACCTTCGACCGGCTCGAGGCTCGCGAACCGCTCGCGGGTCTGCTCGATTTGGGCGTCGACCTCACGGTCGGATGACTCGGCGGGAGGCACGGTCACCGAGAGCCCTTCTGTAGAGGTAAGCGTCAGTTCGGGTTTGACCTGGACGTCGACGGTGTAGGTGAACTCGGCTCCTTCGATGAGCTCGTCGAGTTCGTCGACTTCGGGGCTCGCGATCGGCTTGAGGCCCTCGGTCTCAACGGCCTTCGGATAGGTCTCGTCAAGGACGTTCTCCTGGGCCTCGGCGAGCACAGCCTCACGGCCGAGGTGCGTGTCGATCACGGTCTTAGGCGCCTTGCCCGGACGGAAGCCGGGTACTTTGACCTTCTTGGCGAGTTCACGGTACGCATGGTCGATCGCCGCATCCACATCGGCCGCGGGAACAATCACGGTCAACTTCACGGTGTGGGCGTTGAGCTGCTCGACGCTCGTATTCAAGGATCCTCCTAGGCATGGACGGTGTGCCGGAACCGGGTGTGAGACTGGTGCGGGCGAGAGGACTCGAACCTCCATGAGTTGCCTCACCGGGACCTAAACCCGGCGCGTCTGCCAATTCCGCCACGCCCGCATGGTGGAACGGCTATCCAGTGTAGCAAAGTGCGAGCGCTCGCATAAGGCGAAGCAACATCCGGAGCAGGCCTGCTTGCATCTCTCTCGCGCGGGCATCCGGTGACAGGAAAGGACCCCCACCGCTCCGGTGGGGGTCCTTTCCGAGAATGAAGAAGAGCCCTCGAATCGGAGCCTACCATGCTTCGTTCACGCATGCACGAACTTCTTGCCGTTGGGCGGCTGGGCCCCGGTCCCAGAGGAAAGCAGAAGACCGGCCCCCGAAGGAGCCGGTCCTCATACAGGACTGATGGTGGGCCGTGTAGGGGTCGAACCTACGACCTTGGGATTAAGAGTCCCCTGCTCTGCCAGCTGAGCTAACGGCCCGAATGCTCGCATATTGTACCCGCTGCCGAAGAGA
>SKKZ01000028.1 GCA_007123455.1 Coriobacteriia bacterium
ACCGTGTGGAAGCGGTTCGGGATCGACGTTCGCGCCGTAGACGATAATGTTCGCCTCGGGTTTCTCCTCGACGGTGATCGTCGCGAACGTCTCGGCGTAGTGACCCATGATCGGTTCGATCTCGTCGAAGTCGTCATCGGCGTTCTCGAGTTGTTCGGCCAACTCCTCGCTCAAAACCAAGAGCAATACCGTGTACTCGCCGGGCGATTCGTAGCTGTGTGTCGTGACGGGATCTGCCGTGATCAGGTCCGGTTCGGTGGTCCCGTCACCGTTGGCGTCGAACACCCAAACGTAGGCACCGACGTCGGCGTCAAAAGCCGGAAGGGTCGACTCGCTCGCGTCGAACGTGACGGTCTCGGCGGCGTGCGGTTCGCCCGGTTCGTAACTGAAGACGGCGTACTCAAACGGCGCGAGCGCCACGTCGAGATCGGTCGTTGCGGCCTCAGCGATGGTGACGTTCTCGACGGTGCTCGGTTCGTACTCGAATGCGGAGACCGTCACGTCGTAGCTGCCGACGGGAAGCTCGAGGGTATACGAACCACCCCAGTCCGTCGATGTCGAGTGTACGTCGCCGGTTGCGCGGTCGGTCGCCACGACCTGTGCGTTGTTCAGATTATTTCCCGTCTCGTTGTCCGACACCGTCCCCGAGAGCGTCCCTGGGTCGGGAACCGGATCTAGGTCGACGTCCTCGACGGTTGTTTCGTCGGCAGTGATCTCGACGTCTGTGACAGTCGTCTCGATAAAGCCGTCGGCGCTCACGACGAGGTCGTAGCTGCCGACCGGCAGCGTGAGTTCGTAGCTGCCGTCTGCTCCCGTCTCCGCGAGCGCGCCGAAGCCGTCCCCGTCGAACGCGAGCACCTGCGTGCCCTCGGTCGGCGAGCCGTCTCCGGTGACGGTGCCCTCGAGCGTGCCGGTTTCGGGAGCGTCGACGTCCGTCTCGCCGACAACGCCGAACGTCGAGAACTCGGTGATGCCGTAGGCGGCGACGAACAGTTCGCCGAGATCGGGCCCCGTGACGAAGGTGTCGTTCGCGGGCGCGTGCCACTCGCCGTCGTAGCGCCAGATGCGCAACGAGGTCTCCTCGATTTCGCCGAGGTCACTTTCGTCGTAGTGGACCCGTAGCTGGTCGAGTTCCGCCGAGTCGCTGGTGTTCGTGATCTCGACGAAGTGGCCGAGCGTGTCGACGCCCTCGGGGAGAGACCCAGGTTCGGTCGCCGCGTTCAGGCGAACGTCGCTGCCGGTGGCCGAAATCGCGGTGTCTCCGAGGGTGACCGACTCAATCCAGTTGTTCGATCCGTCACCGAGGTTGACGCCCGTCTCGCTGTCAAGGACCGTCGCGTTCGTGATCGTGTTGTCGGCGCCGCCCATCACGATGCCGGTGGTGATCTCCTCGATCAACAGGTCGGAGAACGTGTTGTTCGTCGGCGAGCCGAACATGCTCACGCCGGTCGAGGCGTTTTGGATCGTGACGTCGGTGACGACGGCGTCCGCGGCCGATGACGAGACGCTGAGCGCCGTTCCGCCGACGTCTTCGACGGTCAGGTTCGTAATCGTCGTCCCGTCGGCATAGTTCATCAGCCCTGACGGACTGCCCGAGATGGTAACGTCTTCGAACGCGTTGTCCTCGTTGTCGTTCGGGGCGACGTAGATCGCGTTTCCAGTTCCGCCGATGACCGACAGTCCGGTGACGTTGGTGCCGCTCGAACGGCTGGCGACGTTGAACGAGCTGCCGGTGTTGTTCTCGAGCGTGATGTCCGTGAGGACGGTGTTGTCTGCGTTGCTCAGCTGGATCCCGCTACCGGTGTTGTTGCTCGCGTACAGTCCGTGAATTTCGTTGTTCCAGACACCTCCAGACGTACCGCTTCTCATCGAGCCGATGAGGAGGACGCCAGTCCCGTCGTTGGCGGTCGCGGTGACGTTCGACAGGACGTTTCTATCGCTCTGGCTGATCCGAATTCCGTTCCAGCCGTTTCCGGAGACGGAAACCGTGTCGACGGTCGTGCCGACGGGTCCGGAACTTTCGAAACTCAGCCCGTACCGGTCGTTGTCATCGGCCGTGAGGTTCCGAAGCGTGTTCTGACCGGTGATGGTCCTAACACCGATGTCGTTCCCGGTCGCGTTGACGCCGTCGAAGACGTTGTTCGAACCTGCACCGAGGTAGATACCGTCGCCGTCGGTTCCGGTCGCGGTGACGTTCGTGAACAGGTTGTTGTGGCTGGAGCCACCCGCCCAGCCGACGTTGATTCCCGAAAAGCCGTTGTCCCGAACCGTCAGGTTTGACACCTCGTTGTCGTTGGCGTTCGCGAGGTAGAAGCCGCCGTTGTTGCGTTCACTGCGAACGTCCGTCAGCACGCTGTCTCGCACGTCGACGAAGGCGATACCAACATCCCAATCGGAGACCGTCACGTTCCGGACAGTCACGTTCGAAACCGTGTCGTTGGGGCCGACCTGAATGCCGTACTGCGTACTTGAGCCAAGGTTCTGGCCCTGGATCGTGTGACCCATTCCGTCGAAGACCACGTCACTCGAATCGATCTCGATGGCCGTCGTGTCATCGGTGAGGTCTTCGCCGAGGAGGTAGGTCCCGGGCGTCGTGATCGTCGTGCTCTCGGTGATCGTCACCGGCCCGTCGTGGGTGACCGAGATCGAGGCCGTGGCGGCGTCATCGTCGCTTCGAACCGTCACCTCACCGCTGCCGACGTCGCTCTCGTCTGGCGTCCAGGTGAGCGTCGCGGTGTGCGTTGCTCCCGCGGCGAGCGTCAGGTCCTCGACGGAGTCGACGACCGTGCCGTCGAAGTCCTCGAGTTCGATCGTCTGCGTTCCCTCCTCGGTGCCGATATTTTCGACGGTGACCTCGACCTCGAGTGGCTCGCCCGCAGTCACCGGCGAGTTGGTCCCATCGATGCTGAGGTCGAACGAGACGTCGGGGGCGTCCTCGTAGAGTCCGACCGTGCTCTCTTCAGTTACCGTCGCCGTCGCGGTCCCCGCGTCGGTGTCGATGTCTGCGGAGACCTCACTCCAGGCGGCTCCCTCGTGGGCCCAGACGGCGAGCGTGTCCGGGTAGTGGAGGTCACCTGCGTCGTAGTGGAACGTAACCTCTAGTTCGGCGTCTTCGGGGTGACCGGCGACCTCAAGCGGCGTACCAACGGCGGTTTTGTCCGGCGGCGCGACCGATCTGGCCGCCGCGGTGAACGCGACGTCGGTCGCGACGAAGTCGAGTGTGATCTCGTCGGTACTCGCATTGCCGACGGTCACGTCCGTTCCGATGAGGTTCTCGATCGCGTGTCGCCAGTTGTTCTCGGCGAAATCGCCGACGCTGACGTCCCACCCGCCGCTGTCGAGAATCGTGTCGCCCGAGAGCGTGACGTCGTCGGATTCGGTGACTCTGATACCGGTCTCGCCACTGTCGCGAACGGTGTTGTTCGCGAGCGTCGCGTTGTGGCTCGAGCGTGCGACGTTGATACCGTGGCGGTCGTTACCAATCACGGTGTTGTTGATGAGGCGTGAGTTCGACACGGACCGATCGATGAAGAAGCCGTCGCGCTCGTTGCCGATCGCCGTGTTGTCGACGAAGGTGGTGTTGTGTTGACCGTTGAACGCGCGGAACCCGTACCAAGTGTTCGCGACGGCGGTGTTGTTCTCGATCCAGTTGTGGTTGGCGCTGACGACGCTGACACCGTACTGGTTGCCCTCGACGTAGTTGTGGGCGGCCGTGACGTTCGACGTACGGGTGTCGAGGTAAACGCCCGAGAGCAGATTGGCGGTCGCGTTCGTGTACTGGATGATGTTGCCGTCTCCAGACTCACGAACCGCGATGCCGTCGCGGTTGTTCGAAACGATGTTGTGCGTGTACGTGTTGTTCACGGACGATCGCGGATCGGAGATCCCGGCACCGTTGTTCCCGGTGGCCGTGTTGTTGACGACGTACATCTCGTCGCCAGTCACGCGAATTCCTGCCGCACGGTAGCTCTCGTAACCGTTGTCGGTGACGACGTTGTTGGCGACGGTGACGTTCGAGTTGTATCCCGGATTAGACCCAGACGGCATGAAAAAGAAGATTCCCGAGCGGTCGTTCCCGGATGCAGTAACGTACTCGATCGTACTGTCGTGGACGGCCCTGATGAAGAGGCCGTCTCCACCGTTGTTGCTCACGTTCACGTCGCTGACTTTGACGTCGACGCCGTCTTGGATGCGAACGCCAGCGTTGTTGCTCTCCGTGGCCGTGACACCCTCTACGGAGAAGTGTTCGACACCCCGAACATTGAGCCCGTTGTCCCAGTTCTCGAGCGTGACGTCGCGGACGTGGACGTTCCGGGGCTCAAATCTGGGCGAGTACGGGTAGTCAACGTCACCGATAGCGATTCCGTAACTGTCACTCGAGCCACTGCCGGTGATCGTGTGGCCGTTGCCGTCGATCGTAACCCCGCCCGCGTCGATCTGGATACACGTCGATGACCCGGTAAGGTCCGCCTGTAATTCGTAGTCTCCCGATTGATCGATGACCTGGCATTCGGTGATCGATTGAGTCGACAACGCTGTCTGTTCGACGGTGTGGTTCCCGATCGCGGCGACCGGAGCGATCATAGAGCACACCATGAGCACAGAAAAGAACACCGCGAACATCGGCGTACTAAAAGATCCGATGCCTTCATCAGGGTCCCGAAGAATCATGCGCGTTCTCAGCGGCAAGAGATGATAACTTAAGACTTACCTTCGGGTACTGAGTGGGTTACTTCAAAGTAAGCCCGGCTCGGAGGTCGGTTTCAGGATGCTTACCGACGGTAGGCCGGACAGCATCGAATCGACAACGGTGAGGTGACGATCTGGGCGGCCCATTGACCTGTGTCCGGTAAAGAAGTCAGGATTCGCCTCCGGCGATTTCACGGGCTTCAACGAGCGCCTCTATTCGAGCACACAGATCGGCGTACCGGTCGCTTTCGGTCAGTACGGCCGCCGAGACGTTCGATGTCAGCGCCTCGCGTTTCTCGAGCAGCGCGTGGAATTCTCGCTCGACCGGCTCCTCGCCGTACCGTTCGAGCTGCGTCTCGATGACCTCACTGACGGCCCCCTTCGTGGCCGGCTTTCGTATCGCTGCGTCGCAGTTGTACTCGAGCAATCCGAGGTCGATTCGACCGGTGAGAAGCGCGACGAGCCGACACGTCTCCGTGACGTTCCCGACGAGGGCGGGGATGTCCACGCGGGCCGATCCGGGGAGGTGACTATCGTAGAGGACGATCGCCGTCCCTTCGTCGACGGCGGCGAGCAGTTCCTCGCGGTCGTGCGCTCGGTGAACGACGAACGTCGGTTCGAACCACCGCTGAAAGAGCCCTGTGAGCCGTCGATCCTCGTCGGCGACGACGATCTCCGGAACGTCGGCCGCGAGGTGGCACTCACCCCACGATTCGAGGCTTTCGAACAGCTTTTCGAGCTCCTTTCCCGCCTCGGAGAGGCTGTACTCAACGCGAAGCGGGGATTCGCTGACGACGGTTCGATCGACGACGCCGACATCGCCCAGCGTCTCGAGACGCTGTGTGAGGACTTTCGAGGAGACCTCGGGGATAGCCGATTCGAGTTCCGAAAAGCCGAGCGAGTTCTCGTCGTGAAGCGCCATTACCACCTGTGGCGTCCACTTTCTCGATACCAACGACAGCGTCACCGAGAGCGTATCTTCCTGGCTGTCGTTCTCATCACTCATCGCTTATCACTCGAGTTTCTGGGCGGGGGTCGATATACGTCACGATACGGAACCGCCGGTTCGATATGAAGTCGTTACTCGGGAATTCGGGTTGGGTAATCGGGGCTTCGAATCGCTTGGAACCGTCAACGTCGCGTGCCCGGCCACCGGTTCGCTCTCCTCACTCGTCCGGATCCGACGGGCGATCGAGTCTCAGCACGATCCGCGAAGGGGAATTCACCGAAATCTCCCCACCGAGATGATCGAGCACTGTCGTGGCGAGATACAGCCCGGTTCGCACTCGATGAGCGGATTCCGCCGACGTCTCGGTGGCGTTCAGAAACGCCTTCTGACCTTCGGAGAGGGAGACTCCCTCACCACGGATCGTCACGGTGACGTGATCGGCATCTTCGGCGATAGTGACGCGTGGTTTGGGACGATCGTGTTCGCTGTGTTGGATCGCCTCGGAGAAGAGGTGTTCGAACACCGCACCGAGCATCGGCGTCGCGAGCACCGTCGCCTCGCCGTCGGTTCCGTCGACGGCGAACTCGACCGCCGGGTGCTCGCGCGTGAACCGCTCGACCTCCGCCTCGACGATCGC
>SKKZ01000117.1 GCA_007123455.1 Coriobacteriia bacterium
GCGGGCAGTACGTTGCCCATCCTCATGCTGACCGCACGCGCGGAGACCCGGGACGTTGTATCGGGTTTCGAAGCCGGCACCGACGACTATCTCAAGAAGCCCTTCGAGATCCCCGAGCTTCTCTCGCGGATTGCTGCGCTGCTCAAGCGGACCGCACACGAGCGTAGTGACCAGCCACTGCGAGCATCAGGTGTCGAGGTGGATGTCCAGGCGAGGCGCGCCACACTTCACGGCGAGCCCCTCGATCTGACCGCCAAGGAGTTCGACCTGCTCGCGTACCTCGTTGCCAATGCGGGGACCGTCATCCCTCGCGAGAAGATCCTGGCTGCGGTATGGGGCGGCCAGCAGTCGACCGATAGCAACGTCATCGAAGTGTTCGTATGCCACTTGCGGAACAAGATCGGTGACCGCGAGAACACCATCATCCAGACCATCCGCGGGGTCGGCTACTTCTTCGCGAGAAGCTAGATGCCACGTTCCTCCCTCAGGACCCGCCTCCTCATGGTCTCAGTGCTCTTCTCGGTACTGACGGTCGGAGGCATCTCACTGACCTCGTACGTGATCGTGACCGAAAGCATGGCGGAGGTGGCCCGGGAGCGTCCGGTGCGCGTTGCCTCGATCAATTCGCGGGTACTCGATCTCCAGGCGCGTGAGATCGAGACTGACATCACGGCCGAGCATGACATCGATTCTCCCGAGGGCCTGCAGGCCGCGATGGCGCAGTACCTCAGTCAGGCCGACACGATTTTCGGGCAGCGGTTACCGGCCGAGCCCCAGATCACGATACTTGACTCAAGGCTCGAGCCGCTCTGGGCGAGCTCCGACATCGCTCTGATTCCCGGCGTCGACGGTCAGCGGCGTGCCGCCATCGATACCGGAGTCCAGACGACATCAGAGGTGGAGCGCTCTTCGATGTTCGCGGGTCTCATCGGCCCGACGGTGTTCGACATCCACGTCGCACACGCGCCGATAGTGCTGCCCGGCGGGGAACCGGGTCTTCTGGACATCTCGTACTACCCGTTTCGCGAGGAAGCGGTGATCGATGCGGTTCGTCCCCCGATGGCCGTCCTTGCCGTCTCGGCCATGCTCATCATGGTCGTCATGATGCAGACGAGCATGGGCTGGGTGCTCAAACTCGTGAACGATCTCCGGAACACCGCCGACTCGATCGATGCGGGTCGACTCGATGTGCGCCTCCCTGAAAGCGGGGAACACGAGATCGGGGACCTTGCACGCTCGATCAACGGGCTCATCGAGCGATTGCACAAGAGGGCCGAAGTGCAGGCCCGGTTCGTTGCTGACGCATCGCACGAGCTGGCGACTCCTGTGGCCGGAATCCGCGGATACACGAACATCCTGCGTGCGTGGGGCGGAGAGGATCCCGAGGTCCGCTCCGAGGCCATCGCTGCTATAGATCGCGAGTCCCGCCGGATGGCCCGTCTCTGCGGAAATCTGCTCTCACTCGTGCGTAGTGATCAGGCAGTCCACGTGAAGGCGACTCAGTTCGATGCGAACGCACTGGCCCGTGAGGCGCTAGCCGCGGCAGCCACCCGTCATCACGAGAAAGGACTCGATATCACGGGTCCCGAAGACGGACAGCTGTTCATGACGAGCGATCCGGACCGTGTCGAAGACATCCTCTCCGTGCTCCTCGATAACGCGTGCAAGTACACACCCGAGGGCGGCCGTGTCACGCTCTCGACACATCGCCTCCAGGACAGCATTATCTTCGAGATCACCGACACGGGAGTCGGCATACCTCCGGAGGATCTCCCCAACATCTTCGAGCGCTTCTACCGCTCGGACCTCTCCCGTAGCGATACGACCGGAGGCTTCGGGCTTGGCCTGGCCATTGCAAAGACCACCTCCGACGTACTGCACGGCTCCATTGACGTCCGGAGCACGGTGGGCGAAGGCTCGGTCTTCACGGTCCGCCTACCGAGGGGCTAGGCCGTGCGCGGTTCCGAGCCGATGAACAGCGCCCGATCGGTAGCGCAGGCCGGTGTCATCGGCGCTGTCCATGCGGCCTTCACTTTGGCGGTACTACAGATGCCCGCTCAGCTCGGGTGGGGTCCGATCCAACTCAGATTGAGCGAGGCTCTCACGGTCGTGGCGCTGTTCACGCCCGCGGCGATTCCCGGCCTGGCACTCGGCACGGCTCTGGCAAACGCCTCCCTGATCGCCCAAGTGGGGCCGGTTGGTCTGCTCGACGTGGTGTTCGGCTCGCTCGCCACGCTCCTTGGCGCTGCATGGACCTGGCACTTCCGTCACCGTCTGCTCGTCGCTCTCGCCGGTCCGGTGATCACCAACGCGCTCATCGTGCCGGCGTACCTTCCGGTGCTACTCGCGGCTCTCGGCTTCGGCCAGGAGCCGTTCCTGGGCATAGACCTCGGTAGTAGTTGGTTCGCGATGTATGTCGTAGGCATCGTTCCTATCGCAGTGGGGCAGATGGTGGTCGTCTACGGTCTCGGGATTCCTGTGGCTGTGCTTCTGCGACGAATGAATATCGCCGGAGTGCTCGGCGAAGCGGGCGACCGGTGACCGCGGCGGCTTCAGGAGACGTTGTGGAGCCTCATCAGAGCACAGAATCGTCTGAAGAGGACAACGCCGGGCTCGAGGGCACGGGATTCGAGTTCCTCATCACCACTCAGCCCGAGTCATGTCGTGAGTGCTGGGGTTGCGTTCGTGTGTGCCCGGCCGGCGCGATCCGGGTCGTCGACCGACGCTCTGAGGTGATACCCGAGCGATGCGTACGATGTGGCGAGTGCGTTCACGGATGCGGAACAGGCGCACATGGTGTCAGGGATGACGTACCGAGGGTTAGCGCCCTGCTCGATTCCGAAAGGCCTGTCGTTGCCCTTCTCGCTACCGAGTACCGTGCCGCGATGCACCCCATGTCACGGCAGGAGTTGGAGTGGGCCCTTGAAGATGCCGGTTTCGATGCGGTCGAGACCACGCTGCTGGGTGAGGAGGTCGTTGCGGCAGCCTACGAGCGGCTCCATGATGCTACGAACGGATCCGTCGTGCTGCGTTCGACGTGTCCGGTGGCGGTCGCATGGCTCACTCGGTTCCATCCGTCGCTCATCGACCGGCTTGCGCCTGTGGTGCCTCCCTACATCGCCCAAGCGCGTCTGGTCAAAGAGGTCTATCCCGCCGGGACGGCGGTCGTCTACGTCTCCCCGTGCTATGCCCGCAAAGACGAGATCGGAGATCCCTCGCTCGAAGGCGCTGTCGATGTCGCCATCGACTTCGGCGAACTCAAGCGGCTCATCTCCTGGCCGATCGAACGTCTCCCTGTCGACATGAGTGCGAAGAGGGGACCTCACCGCCCTGACCTCGTCAAGGAGATCTCGCTGACCGACGGGTTCCCGCGACGGACCCTCGCCGAGCGGGATATGACCGCCCGGGATGTGGTGACCGTGCGGGGTGCCGTCCAGATCGATAAGCTGCTCGGGGCTATCCGGCGTGGCGAAACCGGCTCGATCATCGTCGACATGCTCTACTGCGACGCGTGCATCGACGGCCCCGCTACCGGATCGGAACTATCAGCCTTCGCCAAGCGACGCCTGTTCACGGCGGTAACGGGGCCGTCGTCGGTCAATCCTGCACCGGTCGACACGCGCTCGATCCTCGGCCACCTGCCGCGTGTCGAACTTGCACGGGCATTCGTCCCCGCTCCCGTGCAGGAGCGGACGTTCTCCGAGCATGAGGTCGACGAGTGCCTTGCAGAGGGAGAGTTTCCCGATCGTACGCATGTGCTCGACTGCGGGGCATGCGGGTATGACACATGTGTGGAGCACGCGACTGCAATACTTGCCGGTGACTCCAGTTGGGACATGTGCTTCCCTCTCCAGCGGACGCGGCTCGAGCGGAGCAAAGCAGCACTGGAGGAGTTTGCGACCGTGGACGCGCTCACCGGTCTGTGGAACCGCCGTGTGTTCTCCGAGCGGCTTGCGGGTGAGTTCGCCCGCTATCAGCGCTATGGCGCTCCGCTTGCGCTTCTCATGATCGATTTGGACGGCTTCAAGGAGATCAATGACGGGTACGGGCATGCGACAGGTGATGCCGTGCTTCGGTCGGCGGGTGCCCTGATGCGAAGTACTGTGCGTGAGACCGACATACCTGCACGCTACGGTGGCGATGAATTCGGTCTGATTCTGCCAGGCATTGGCACGACGGCGGGTTACGCCGTCGCCGAGAAGCTTCGCGAGGCGATTGCGGCGAAGAAGGTCCCCATCGCGGACTCCGCCCGGGAGGGAGCGGTGTCGGTCACGGTTTCGGTGGGGCTCGCTTCCGCGGGGCCGTCGACTCCCGACTCGGAGCGCTTGCTAGAGATGGCCGATCGTGCGCTCTACCGGGCAAAAGAGCTCGGTCGGAACCGGGTGATGATCTCCCCCGACTGACGGGAGCCAGACGATGCATGTGGCTGAGTTGTGGCGTAGAGAGGGCGAAAGGGTCCGCTGTTCGCTGTGTCCGTGGCGCTGTCTGATCGCCGATGGCAGCACCGGCGTGTGCCGAGTGAGGCGCAATTCGGGGGGCACTCTGGAGGCACTCACATATGGCGTCGTCTCCTCTGTGGCGGCAGACCCGATCGAGAAGAAGCCGGTCTTCCACTACCGTCCCGGCACCAGGGTACTGTCTCTCGGCAGTGTTGGATGCTCGATGAGATGCGGACACTGCCAGAACTGGCAGATCAGCCGGAGCGGCCCGGAGGACCTCTCGCGCCGGACCTCACGTCTCTCACCCGATGACGTGGTCGCTTCAGCGCTAGAGCACGGGTGTCCCGGAGTCGCTTTCACCTATAACGAACCTGTGATCTGGGCTGAGTTCGTACGTGATTGCGCTCGCGCCAGTCACGAGGCCGGACTCTTCACGATCATGGTCACGAACGGCTATATCACCACCGAGGGCCTGGATCTTCTCGGCAAGTACATCGATGTGTGGCGGGTCGACGTCAAGGGCGCGAGCGAGCATGCGTACCGCACGCTCTGCAAGGTGCCGTCGCCCGCACCGGTCTTCGCCGCTGCCGCCAGGGCCAGACACCATTGGGGAATGCACGTCGAGGTCGTGACCAACGTCGTGCCGACAGTCAATGACACCGCCGAGGAGCTGCGCGCGATCGCGTCGTGGATCGCCGACGAACTGGGACCCGACACGCCGTGGCACGTCACCCGCTTCTTTCCCTACCTAGACTTTGCGCACCTCGATCCCACGCCGATTCGTACCCTGCGCGAAGCTCGACGCATCGGTGCGGTGGAGGGATTGCACTTCGTGTTCCTCGGGAACGTTGCCGATACCGGCGGCGAAGACACTGTCTGTCCGTCATGCGGAGCACATGCGATCGTGCGTGACGGGTACACCATAATGGAGCGCTCGACCACCGGCGGCTCGTGCGCCGCCTGCGGACGACAGCTCGGCATCGTCGAATGACACAGAGAGGCGGTCGGCGCATGGCGGAGCGACACCTGCACGACGACGGTGCGCCCGAGCACCCACGGGTCCTCATCTTCTTCGATTACGCCTGTCCGTTCTGCTACGTCGACCAGCACCGGTTCGACACCCTTGAGTCCGATCCCGATCTGGTCTTCGACGTCGTTCTCGTGCCGTTCGAACTCAGGCCGGACATGCCCGGGGAGGGCATGGATCTCTCGGAGATAGGCACCGGCCATTCCGATCGCGTGGATGACTATCTCGAGCGCACCGCGGCAAAGGAGGGCTTCCCATTCTCCCAGCCGAAGGTGCTGCCCAATACGCACAAGGCGCTCGTTCTAGGCGAGGTGGCGCGAGACCTCGGTGACGCTACCCACCGCGTCGTGCATGGCGCGATCTTTGAAGCATACTTCGGTCGGGGCCACGACATCGGGTCGCGCGACGTGTTGCTCGAGATCGCCGAAGAGGTGGGAATCGAGCCCCGGGAACTCGAGAATGCATGGGAGCAGGGCACGCACGACGAGCGTCTGCATCAGTTCCGCCACGTTGCGCTGCACCTCGGCCTCGATGCCACGCCGGCAGCGCTCATCTGCAACGAGTTGTTCATCGGCTCGCGGCCCGCGGGTGTGCTGCGTGAGGCACTCGAACGCTGTAATACCGGGCGCAACACGGGATCTCCAGAAGCGGTAGAATCGTAGCGCGCATACTGTAGCGCGCATGACCCGCGAGACGAAGGCGGATAGCACGTGACCCCCTGTGTGATAATCCCGACGTTTTGGACGCGCCGCCGCGGCCGCGTGACCGAAAACCTGCTCACGGTGTACGATCACCCGACGCCGGTCGAC
>SKKZ01000073.1 GCA_007123455.1 Coriobacteriia bacterium
AGGCGTGGCCCGGTCGTCGGCCACGCCGAAAGCCCTCCGAACGCGCTCAACACCGTCGTCGTCGAACCGATCTCGGCGACGAGCGCGTCGATGACACGCGAATCGGGCATGGGCTTCACACTCCCGGGTGGAGAAAGAACCAACCAGCGGTCCGCGGCGTGGACAAGACCGCCATCAGTATAGTAGCCCAGTGCCCGCCCCGATCGAGGAGGCTCCCTAACGCCACCGGTAGTGTCCGGTGATCTCCATCAGGAACAGGCAGTCCTCAACGCGCACACCTCTGCCGATGTTGTGCACGATCTCATAGTGCGCTCCTGTCAGAGCCGGCTTCGCGCTCACGATGCCGATGTGAGGGTACCCGGCGAACGTCCAGGTGACGATGTCGCCGGGCCGATAGTCGACGCCCATGGGGCTCACGGGCAGTTTCATGCCCCGCCGAGTGAAGTATCTCTCGAGGTTGGAAACGCGCCGGTGGTCGATATTGCTGTCCGGCCTCACATGACCCCACCGCTGCGGATACTCATCCGGGTGTGCGGTCATGTCCTCGTGAACCCCTGACTGCAAGTCGATACCGATACCCCGGAACGCCCTGACGATCACGTCAGTGCACACGCCGCTCTCGAGCGGCACGTCTCCCCCGGGGTAGTCGAGTGGCACGTACGCCACCTCATACGATGTCGTGATACCGACCTGAGCGACAGCAGCGTCAACCAGCCGATATCCCTCCGGGGTCGCGGTGGGCAGCGAAGAATGCACTCCTGCACCGCGCTGTAGTGGCTCAGACGGGCGCCCCAGAGCATCGGGCAGCCCCGTCGACGCGAGTGCGATGACGAGTGCGATCCAGACGGCACTCCCGAACACGAGCGGGGCTCGTGCGGTGTCAAAGCCCTGGCTGTGACCGTCCTTCATGGAGCCTCACCGGTTTCGTAGCGACACTTGTTCTGCCAGCTACTACATCGGCGTCGCGCCCCGGACTCATGAAAGGCCTCTCCGGAAGGCCGGCCTCTACATCCCCCGCTCCCGCATCGTCTCGACTATGAAGCTCGCCACGTCGATACCCTTGGTCTTGCGGCCGAACCCGGCGTCCATACCCCACGAACGTGCGAGCTCGTCAGTCACCTGCGTCCCCCCGCTGATGAGCAGGAGCTTCTCACGCACGCCCTTCTCCTCGGCCAGATCAGAGAGCTTCTGCATCATGATGCGGTGGATCTCTCCATGGGTGATGATCGTCGAGATGAGCACCGCCGAGGCGGCGTGCTCGATCGCCGCGTCGAGCACCTTCTCGATGGGCACGCTCGTGCCGAGGTACTCCACACCCAAGCCCCACTTCTCGAGCCCGCCGTGCTTGATGTCGAGGATCTCGCGCATACCGACCGAGTGCTCGTCGTTGCCGACGGTGGCCGCGACGACCTTGAGCCCTCGCTCGGCAACGAACTCACGGATCTCCTCGTCTGAGAGCACCTCGGGCGGCTCGGGTATCACGAGTGTCGTCGGATCGATAGCGACGTCGAGGCGACCCTTCAGCTCGCAAAGCGTTCCCTCGGCCGGGTGCATGACCCGCTTGTGGATGACCTCGCACTCGGCAAGGTTCATCGCCTTGCCGAGCTCGAGCGCGGCAGCCTCGGCCACGTCCGCCGCTGCGGGCAGGAACATCGTCACGACCACCACGCCGTCGCCCGCCCACTCGACCTCCGGCTTGATGAGGCCCTTCTCACGCATCTCGGCGGTCCCGGCGAGACGCTCGTTGACGTTGTCGGTCGGGTCGAGCTCGTCGATGTAGGGGACCCTGGCGTCGTCGCAGCTCGTGCACCCGCCTACCAGGTCGCACGGCGCGGCCTCCCCCCGCTCCCTGCCCCGGTAACCCTCGGGCAGGTGGTTCTCACCGAAGTGGTGGCAGACCGGCGCGAGGTAGTCATCGGCGCGCGGCACGATCGTGTCCGCACCCACCCCGCCGTCGCTCTGCCGGGCGATACCGTCGTCATGCGTTTCGGGATACTCGCCCGAGTCGACGAAGTACGCGTCCTCGACACCCGCGAAGTACCCGCCGTCGGCGATCATCGCTTCGAGGAAGAGCAGCGCGCGTTCCTTGATCTCACGCACCCTTGCCGCGAGCTCTGGTGCCTCGCGGTCGACCTTCACCATCTCGCGAAGCCCGTCCATGCCCACGAGCGACTGCTTGGCGGTCTCCACCGCGGCCACGTTGTTGTAGTGCCACGGGACGTTGCGGCCCTCGTCGGGCGTGATCGTCGACTGGATGTCTGCCGAGGTGAGTCGCGAGACGAGCAGATTCATCACATGGCTGACGGTGGCCTCGCGCGCGTCGGACTCCATGTAGCGGGTGTTCTGCTGTGCCCGCATCTTGTATTCGCCGAAAAGGTCGCGCAGCGCGATCGCGTAGGGCAGGTCCATACGCATGCACGGCGCTGGCGGCGCGTCCGGTGGCACGGTCGAGAGCGCGATCTGGTCCTTCGGCATGCCGACCGCCTCGGAGTACGCGCAGTTGATGGCGTGCTGCACGAGCAGCTCGGGCATGACCTTCCACGCGCGCACAGCGGTGGCGTTGGCGTTGTGCGCACCGTCGATCTGAAGGATGCCGGCGGCGGCCATGATGTGCTTGGCGACCGCCGCATCCACGAAGCTGCGATACATGTTGATGTTGCGATAGAGCACGTTGTACTGCGGGTCCTGGTGCGCGCCGTTCACGCCCTCCTCGGCGAAGAGAACCGCCATCTCGGGTCCGGCCACGCCGCTCACGTAGGAGTGGAAGTTGAGGGGTCGGCCGACCTCGTCCTCGATCAGATCGAGCGCCCGGCGCGTGAAGCGCAGCTGCTTGCGGGTGATGGCGATGCCGCCAACGCCCTCCGGCGTGCCCTCGAGCAGCCCGTCGATGTGACTCTGGCCGGCGGTGCGGATGACCATGATGTGGTCGGCGCCGTGCCACGCGGCCATGCGCATCCGCCGCACGTCGTCTTCCGGGCGCCCCGAGGCGATCTCGGTGGTGACCACGCAGTCCGGCTGCGGGTCGATGTCGTCGAAGTAGTGGGCCGCGGGCAGCGGGACGCTGCGCGCCAGCGGCTTCGAGGTCTCATGGTAGGTGAACTCGTAGATGCGCTGGTCGGGGACGTGCGCGCGCCACGTCCAGCCGTGCCGGCGCGGACGGTAGCGCTCGAGCCCGTCGAGGAGCGCCTCGATGTCGAGCTTCGCCTCGGGCCGCAGCGGCGGGTCGGGAGGGAGGTAGTCGGCTGTCATCGGGCGCCACCCCACTTCGCCTCGGCGACCTCCCAGCCCTCACCTGCGGCGAGGCGACCGGCGGCCTCGGGCGCGCCGCACTCCCACGCCTGCATCAGCACGAGCACGACGTGCCCCGCTCCGTGGCCGAGCAGCCCGCGCTTCTCGCACTCGGCGACCACGCCCATGCAGGTCGGCGAATCGATGCCCATTCGCATGAGCACGCTGCGCTCTATCGAAGGCGAGGTGTGCGTGCGCGCGAGCTCGACGAGCGGCTCGACGACGGAGCGCGCCTCTGCCCAGAAGCGTGCTTCAAGATCGGCGTCAGAAAGACCCGCCAGGTGCTTGCGCACCTCGTCGTACGTGTCGGGCCGGACCATGCGGTTCAGACCTCCCTCGGCGTGGACGGTGTCAGACCCTTGAGATACACTCGTGGTGTATCCATTCGGTGTATCCGACAGGGGGTGGCCGGCGTGGCCGCATACAAGGTGAACGTGTCGCTGCCCGAGGAGCTGGTGGGCGAGATCGACGAGACTGCAGAGTCACTCGGCCTGACCCGCAGCGGCTTCATCGCCGAAGCGAGCGCGCGGTACGTGGCTGACGTGAAGAACCTCACTGCGGAGGAACTTCGACGCCGCGACATACAGAGAGCCCGCGCGACATGGAGGCGCATCGGGGCGAATTTGAACGAGCAGGACATCCAGGACATGCTCGACCAGCTCCGCAGAGACCGTGAGCGCGGAGTGCCCGAGGGGTGGAAGCGGTGAACCCGGTGGTCGTCGACAGCTCCGTAGCCTTCAAGTGGTTGCACCATCTCGATGAGACGAACGTCGATGCCGCAAACGCGCTCCTGAACGAGCACGAGCGGGGATCCATGCTCGTCACGGCACCCGCGGGCCTGCACGCCGAACTCGCGAACGCATTGCGATACAGCGCGCTCCCGCAGGACGAAGTGCTCAGCCTGATCGACACTCTTGGCGGTTACCGCATCGAGCTCGTGCCAGCCACCCCCGCGCGTCTCGGAGCAGCCGTCCGACTGTCCTACCGCCACGGAATGAGCGTCTACGATGCCCTCTTCCTCGCACTCGCCGAGGAGCTCGGCTGCCCGCTCGTCACCGCGGACCGGCGCGCATTCGCGGGCATCGACTCGCCCGTCGAGATCCGGCTGCTGCTGTAGCGCGTCGGGGCATCGAACCGCCACGCTTCCCACCTCTCTCACGCCCCCGCGCGCAGCCCGGCGACGATCTCCTCGACCGCCTCCGGCGTGGTGTTGCTGTCCCCTGCGAGGAAGGCCATGTCATCGGCGGTTGGCTCGTAACCCTCGGGCGCGTGCGCGAGTGCATTTCGCACGTAGCTGCGGCGCATGCGGCCCAGGTCCATCTCGGTCGCGCGGACCTGCTCGGGCGCCTCGGGGATGACGATCGACTTCCCCGGCACGCTCTCCCGCGGGTCGCCGGTCCGCACCTCCACGCCGCGTTCGCGCGCGAAGTTCAGCTGCGCCCAGTGATGCTTGCCCGCGCCGGTGTACTCGGTCTCCTGGACGACCACCGTCGCGTCGCGTGGCAGGTCGCGGGCGAGCGACATCGCCGCCGCCATCGCGGTGTTGCCGGCCGGACCGCGCTCGAGGCCCTCGAGCTTGGCGAGCGCCTCGGTCACGTAGAAGACCTCCCCCTGCGAGACGGTGAGGTAGCGATCCATGTAGCGCAGCGAGCGCGCGGCGTTGCGCGGCACGTCGGCGCGGTCGGGCCACGTTGCGAAGGGCACCCCGAAGCCCGTGTGGCCGGTCGTGAAGCTCTTCCGGTTGAAGTCGGTATCACTGGCCATATGGAGTCCCGAGAGGTCCACCGAGGCGCTCACGATCTCCGTCCCGGTCGCCCCCGCACGCTTCAGGCCCCGCGCGGTGCCGGTCGTGTTGCCGCCACCCGCGTGCGTGATGACGACGTGAGTAGGGGGTGCGCCGGTCTTCTCCCGCATCTCCTCGGCGATCTCGTAGCCGAGGGTCTCTATCCCCGAGACACCGAAGCTCGAGTAGAGCGAGGCCGCGAAGTAGCCGGTCTCGTCGAGCAGCTCGAGCATGTGTGCGAAGAGCTCCGGGCCCACCGTCATCTGTACGACCTCGGCGCCGAACGCCTCGCACAGCCGCGCCTTCTCGATGATCTCGGGCTGGCCGAGGTGCGCACTGTCGAACGCTTCCTGGCAGATGATGCACGCGAGCGACGCACGGGCAGCCTGACTCGCCACCGCCGCACCGTAGTTGCCCGAGGTGGCGGCGATCACGCCGTCGTAGCCCTTCTCGCGGGCTACGTGGATGCTCATCGACGCGCGCCGGTCCTTGAACGAGCCGGCCATGTTGGCGGCCTCGTCCTTCACGAAGATGCGAGCGCCGCGGCCCGGCTCGGCGTAGGAGCGCACGAGGTCGGTGAAGTTGCGAAGCTCGAGCAGGGGTGTGGAGCCGACGCCGACCGCCGCCTGGATGGCCACGATGTCGGGAAGCGAGTAGCCATGAGCGGCCATCATCGCCTCGTAGTCGAAGGTGATCGGGCTGCGCTCGAACTCGGCGTAGTCCATGCCGAGCGCGCGGCGCATGATCTCGCCCTTGCGGGCCATCATCGCCTCGGTGCGTCCGGCCACGTCACTCACCCGCCTTCGGGCCGGTGGCGCGAAACGCCGCGAGCCGTGCCCGCAGGTCGCGCCCCACCCCCGCGATCTCGCGGGGCTGGGACCCGAACGTGTGCGTGTACGCCGGATCGAGGTCGGACACGCGTCCGCGCACGACACGACCGGTCATCGTCTCCACTTCGCACTCTTCGCCAAGCGTGGCCTCGCCGCACGCAAACCCCTTCACCCAGACGAGGAGCGGCTTGCCGGCCGTCTCCTCGGGCAGGTTCGCCGCGCGGTCGGCGGGCTCGAGCAGGACGCGCTCGACCTCGACCCACTGTCCGGTCATACAACGTTCCCGGGTCATCTCGGCCGCCTCCTCCTATGCTGTAGGCGTCCAGAAGCGCGGCAACGGGAGGTCCACCACG
>SKKZ01000037.1 GCA_007123455.1 Coriobacteriia bacterium
CAGTATGCCTCGACGTACCACGTGCCACGCTCGTTGAAGATTCCGAGTGGCTCGATCACCCGCTCGGTGATCAGCTCGGTGCCCGCACCCTGATGGCGGATGAGGACCGCTTCATGCCGGCCCACGGCGATCGTGAGGGTGGCGTAGTGACCGGGATCGGCCGTGGCTGCCGTGCGAACCAGACGCTCGATGTCGTGCGGGTCGATGTCGCTCGCGCATGCAAGCAGCCGCGCGACGAGGGGGTCGTCCGCATTCCGGCCAGCCGCCTGAAGCGCTGCCGCGAGTGCCCGTGCCTCGGCAGCGGAGAGTCGCACCGTGCGGTCGAGAGCGGGCATGGCACCCCAGACGTGTACGGTGTCGCCTTCGACGTAGAGAGGGATGAGATCTCCCGGATAGTAGGGGGCGACACCGCAGACCGAGAGAAGCTCGAGGTCGGCCGCCACCTGCTCCACAGAGACTCCGGTGGCGTCGGCAAGAGCAGCGAGCGGTTCATCGGAGCCGGGCTTCAGCCTGCCGATGAGAAGCAACAGTCTGCGAGCCTGCTCCGATGCCGGGCTCTTAGGCATGGCGAGCCACCACCGCATGCAGTCCCGTGCGCATAAGGTCGGCAGCTGACGCGGGTGATTCGATCGAGATGCCCGGCCCGTTGGCGGTCACCCATCCGGCGAGACGTCGCTCGTCCCGGGCGGTGATCCGCCAGACCAGGGAATCCTTCTCAGCGTGAACCGTGCCGGCACCGCCCGTGAGTGCCGGTGCTCTCCAGGCGACCGAAGGGCCGAAGCGCACCACGGCCTCGAAGGGCGTTCCCGGTCCGTACTGGAACGGCAGGCCGATGTACTCGGCCACATCGAAGTCGTCGGGGCGCTCGAAGTCAGGTGTCCGCGGGCGTGCTTTGTTGGTCGCCGGTCCCTCCATGCGCGCTGCCGCGTAGACGCGGGTCTCATCGCGGTCGGTGTCCCTGCCGACCAGGTACCAGCGTCCGGCGTGCAGGAACAGCCCATACGGCTCCACCGTGTGGGACGCGGTACGTCCGGCGGCGTTCGTGTAGTCGAATGTCACTCGTTTGCATGCAGCTGATGCCGAGGCGAGGGTAGAGACCACGGATCCTTGCGCTTCAGGGTTCTCGTCTGCGAGCAGAGCGGTGGCAGGTATCTCGCCCTCCGATTCACCCGATACTTTGGCGAGCGCGTAACGCAGATCGGATGCGAACGGAAAGGAAGGGTCTTTGAGGAGCACCGTTGCCGTGGCCTTCAGTACGGCCTCCTCTTCGACGGTGAGCTCCAATCCCGTCACGAAGGTGCGGTCGGTGTCGAGGCGATACTCGCCCTCGGCGGTCGATTCGATGACGAGACCCATGGCGCGCAGGTCATCTTTGTCGCGCTCGAACATGCGCAGGAACGCAGCCCCATCCTGACCCTCGGGATAGCCGACGATCTCGGTGCGTATGCGCTCGGCGCCTACCGGGCCGCTCGTAGCGGCCAGGAAGAAGGCCAGGTTGACTAGTCGCTCGACGGCTCGGCTCATAGATCCTCCCCTGGGCGTCATCCGATTCTATCCCAGACGCACGCGGGTAGAAGCGAATACTTCCGGGAAAAGGAACGAGGCGCGTGGGGGGACGCGCCTCGTCTGCGTCGAGCTGGCGGGATCCGCCCCTGAGGGGGAGGAGAGGGCGGGTCGCCATACTCTGCCAAGAAGAGTAGCAACAGGTGTGCCAGATGTTCGCCGAATCAGGAGGATCCCCCGACCGCAAGCCAATGCGCACAACGTGTGCTATACGTTGTGCAAGAGGCAGGATCGGAGAGGAGTGGCACACGTGGAAGACACTAGCCGACCCGCCCCGGACGCCGTGCCCGAGCCGTCGGGAGCAGGAGGGGCACCACCGGCCACCCCGCCCGCCATTTCGGATGAGGCATCGCCCCCGCCGCGGGGACCGCGTAAGGATGTCATGGCCCTCGTAGTCGTTGCGGCGACCATCGCGATCGTCGCCCTCGGCATCGCGGGCTGGATGTACTACGAGACCACCACTGCGCAGCGTGCCGCGGTCGAGCTACTCGAGAACGCCACCGAGCTCGTCGAGAGCGCTGATGCGGTGGTGCTCGACTTCGACGAAGTCGTGCGTGCCGAGATAGATTCCGAGATGACGACCCGTGTCGCCGAGGTGGCCGATCGGGTGCCCGGTGCGGTCGATGACCTGGAGGAGGCCCTCGACCTGATCGCGGAGTCGTTGGAAGACCTGCCTGACGATGAGATCGCGTACGCCCGTGCACTCGAGTCTTCGGCCAGGGCGCGCCTGGAGATGCTTGAGGATGCGGACACCATCCTGGACGCCAACCGGAAGGCCGCTGCAGCGCTCGGGCCGGCGACGGAGGGTTGGGACCTGCTCCTCGAGTCGAATCAGCTCTCACGAGAGGCCGTCGAGGAGTACAACAAGCTGACACGCGAAAGCGTGACACGCTCGGCGGAACTCACAAGAGAAGCCGACACGAAGATCCGTGAAGCGAAGGTCCTCTTCAGCGAGGCTGCTACGGGGTTCCCCGAGGCGGAACTGTCGATGTACATCGAGTACTGCGATGCGAAGATAGCTGCGCTCGAGATATCCAAACAAGCCGACGAGGCCTTTCTTGCTGACCGGCCGGCCGAGGCGAACACCCTGAGCGAGCGCTTCAACGAGGCCGAGCGGGAACTCGCAGAGAAGGCTGCAGAGCTGCCGGCTACTCCGGCAGAGCCCATAGCCGCAGCCTACGAATCGCTCGCGGGTGCGGCCACCGAAGCTTACTTCCAGGCACGGGCCCGGGCTACCGAGGCCGATGCGCGGCTGCGCGAGGTCGGCGATCCCCCGGACGGGGAGTGACGGCCGGCGGCGATTCGATCAGTCGACCGCGTCGGCTACTCGTCCGAATACCCGCTGCCGAGTTCCGCGAGTCCGCGCACGTCGAGGATCGTGACGTTCCGGCCCTCCATCTCGACCAGACCATCTTCGCGCAGGCGCGCGAATGCGCGTGACAGCGTCTCGGGCACCGTACCGAGCGCGGCGGCGAGCTCGGCCTTCGGCATGCCGAGCTCGATCTGGAGGCCGCGCGTGGTGGGACTTCCCACGGCTAGCGCCCTCTGAAAGAGGTGGCGGGCGAGTCGGGAGGGGACGTCTAACGCAAGCGTTTGAACGACACTCGTCAGGTTCACCACGCGGTTCGCAAGATCGGTCATCATGGCCCGGGCCACGGCGGTTTCGGATTCCATGAGCTCGAAGAGGGCCTCCCTCGGAAGCCACGCCACGGTGGCAGGAGTGACGGTCTCCGCATGGGCCGGGTAGCGTCCTCCGGCGAGTACGGCAACGGCGGCTACGGGATCTCCCGTACCGAGCGTCTCGAAGGTGATGCGGCGACCATCGGCTCCAAGGTGGTAGACGCGGGCCTTCCCGGCTACGAGCACGCCGAACCGGTCGGCAGACTCGCCTTCTTCGACCAAGACAGCACCGCGCGGTAGTTGGCGAACGCGCGCGTTAGCAGCAAGGGTATCGATCGCAGCGTCGCTTGCGCCACGCCACAACCTGCACTCGCGAAGTGCGCTCCGTACATCGGGGCGAAGTGGGGCGGCACGATCGGTCACTGGGGCTCCTCGGCGGGGTTCGGTACGCGTGGACCGTTGCCTTTCAGCCTTCTACGCAAGATTCATCGGGAACTTGACCCGCGTCAAGGTCGTGCGTGTTTCGGGCACGTAGTCTTTGCAGTGCGGGACGCCGGGAGGGCGGCTGCTGCCGGCGGACACGACGAGAGAGGACCGGGCGTGAACGAGCGATTCGCGGAGAAGATGCGAGACGCGAGCGTGGCCAAGGACACGCGTTTACTCGGCGACTTCTCGGTGATCTACTGTCGCGGCAACCATCCGGACGCCGCACGGGATCCCCTCGAAAGTGAGGGCGCTGCGCTCGGCGTGTACGGGCGCAAACAGCCCGTCGTGTGTAACGAATGCGCGGAACTGTTGCGATATGCGGAGAAGCGCCGTGCGTACTGCCCGAAGGACCCGAAGCCGTTCTGCAGCTACTGCGACACGCACTGCTACTCGGGCGAGATGCGCGAGTTCATGCGCGACGTGATGCGCTACAGCGGACCGCGCTCGGTGACACGGGGGCATGCCATGGACTCGGTGCGCCACCTCATCGAGGGCAGGCGTGCCAAGCGTGAGGCACAGGCCCGAGCGGCAGTTGATGACTGACAGGCACCAGAAGCTGCGAGAGATGATCGACCGATTCTACCGGAGAGCCGATCGACCAGGAGGAACCGCCATGAGTATCGCCACTGTGACCCGCCAGATCGTGCACATCGAGGACGAGCTCTGCAACGGCTGCGGCGCGTGCGTGTCGCCCTGTGCCGAAGGGGCCATTCAGATAGTCGACGGAAAGGCCCGCGTGATTCGCGAGGAGCTCTGTGACGGGGCCGGTTTCTGCCTCGGTGTGTGTCCGACCGGCGCACTGACCATCGAGACACGCGAGACCGTCCCCTTCGACCATGATGCGGTCGAGGAGCACGTCGCTTCGCTGCCGTCCACCTACATCGCGCAGCAGTGTTTCAGGTGCGGCACCGATGAAGACCATTCGCCGCTGCTGCCCGTGCGTCAGCAGGGCCGCAGCGAGTGGGTCTGCACCCGCTGCCTTCCCGCTCTGATCCACGGGTAGGCACGCTCGAGCGCGGGCCGGCCCCATCGGCCCTCCAGCAAGGTACCGACCGACTGTCGATCGAAGGAGAACACATGTTCTGCAACCAGTGTGAACAGACCGCCCGCGGAGTCGCCTGCACCACTGTGGGCGTGTGCGGGAAGAAAGAAGACGTCGCCGCGCTCCAGGATCTGCTCGTCAATGCCTGCCGTGGACTGGCCGTCGTGGCCATCGACGCCGGGGAGCGGGGAGTCGACACCTCCGAGGCCGGCCGCTTCATCGCCGACTCGCTCTTCACCACGCTCACCAACGTCGATTTCGACCCTGCGTCGATCGCCGAGAAGGTCGACGAGGCCGTTCGGCTGCGAGAGGAGCTTACGTGCGAGACGTGTTCCGAGGTCTCCGGTGCGTTCGTGGACCTGACGCCCGCTTCGAGTGTCGAGGGTCAGGTCGCACAAGCTGTCGAACTCGGCAGCCCGTGGGACACCACGCGTGACGAGGACGTGCAGGCGCTCCAGCAGACGACGCTCTACGGCCTGAAGGGCGTTGCCGCCTACGCCCATCACGCGCGCACCCTCGGCCAGGAGGACCCGGCGGTCTACGCGTACCTCTTCAAGGCTCTTGCGGCCCTCGGGGATGCCTCGCTCGACCTGAACGCCTGGGTTGCTCTCACGCTCGAGTGCGGCGAGGTCAACCTTCGGACGATGGAGCTGCTCGACGCCGGCAACACCGGCACCTACGGTCACCCGGTGCCTACCGAGGTGCCACTGGGCCACCGGGGAGGCAAGGCCATCCTCATCTCCGGCCACGATCTGCGCGACCTGCAGCTGTTGCTCGAGCAGACCGAGGGCAAGGGCATCGATGTCTACACGCATGGCGAGATGCTGCCGACCCACGCCTACCCCGAGCTCAAGAAGCACCCGCACTTCTACGGCCACTACGGCACCGCGTGGCAGAACCAGCACAAGGAGTTCGAGGCCTTCCCCGGCGCGATCCTCATGACCACGAACTGCCTCATGCCCCCGCGCGACAGCTACAAGGAGCGCCTCTTCACGAGCGGACCGGTGCACTTCCCCGGTGTCCCGCACGTCAACGGCGACTTCTCGGCGGTCATCACCAAGGCGCTCGCCATGCCCGGCTTCACCTCCGAGACCGACGGAGGAAGCGTGCTCGTCGGGTTCGGCCGCAACACCGTGCTCGGCGTTGCTCCCCAGGTCATCGACGCGGTCAAGAACGGCGCAATCAAACACTTCTTCCTGGTCGGAGGGTGCGACGGTGCCAAGCCGGGCCGCAACTACTACACCGAGTTCGTGGAGCAGGCACCGGCCGACACGGTCGTCCTCACGCTCGCGTGCGGCAAGTTCCGCTTCTTCGACAAGCAGCTCGGCGACATCGGCGGCATCCCGCGCCTGCTCGACGTCGGGCAGT
The DNA here is from genome assembly GCA_007123455.1 of Coriobacteriia bacterium. GTDB lineage: Bacteria > Actinomycetota > Coriobacteriia > Anaerosomatales > SLCP01 > SKKZ01. Next base: position 6,080 of record SKKZ01000037.1, read on the forward strand.
GCAACGACGCCTACTCGGCCATCAAGATCGCCGTGGCGCTCGCCGACGCGTTCGAAGTCGGCGTGAACGACCTGCCGCTCTCGATGATCCTCTCGTGGTACGAGCAGAAGGCCGTCGCCATCCTGCTGACGCTGCTCCACCTCGGCATCACCGATATCCGTCTCGGGC
>SKKZ01000093.1 GCA_007123455.1 Coriobacteriia bacterium
CCGAACCCGAAGGAGTTGCTCATGACAGCTTCCACACGACTGGAACGTGCCGTGTTTGCGACGTAGTCGAGATCACACTCGGGATCGGGGTCGTCGAGGTTGATGGTCGGGGGCAGAAAGTCACGCTCGAGGACGAGAGCGCATGCGACCGCTTCCACTGCCCCTGCACCGCCGAGCAGGTGGCCGGTCATAGACTTCGTGGATGACACGGGTGGGGCGTTCGAACCGAAAACCGTCTTGACGGCACGCGTCTCGATAGCGTCACCCTGGGGCGTCGAAGTCCCGTGCGCGTTGATGTAGCCGATGTCTGCTGCTGATAGACCCGACTGCTCGAGAGCGTGGCGCATCGCCCTGACAGCACCATCTCCCGAAGGTTCGGGAGCCGTGATGTGGTATGCGTCCCCGGTCGCACCGTAACCGACAACCTCACCGTAGATTCGCGCACCGCGCGCGGTTGCGCGCTCCATCTCCTCCAGAACGAGAATCCCGCATCCTTCACCTATGACGAAGCCATCCCGGCCGGAGTCGAACGGACGGGAGGCACGCTCGGGCTCCTCATTCCTCGTCGACAGGGCGCGCGCTGCGGCGAACCCTGCTACGCCGAGGGGGGTGATGGCTGCATCTACGCCACCGGCGACGATCACATCAGCCTGACCGCGTCGAATGGCCTCGGCGCCCTCGCCGATGGCATGGGCCCCGGTGGCACACGCGGACACCGGGGCGTAGTTGATTCCCTTGGCGCCCAGCCTGATCGAGATGAGACCGGCTGCGAGGTCGACGATCATCATCGGCACGAGGAACGGGCTCACCTTGCGGGGCCCGCCCTCGGCGAGCTTCCGGTTCTGCTCCTCCATTACGTGGAGGCCACCTATGCCCGATCCGACGATCACGCCCACCCGGTCGGCCTCCGCGTCGTCGAAGACCAGGCCGGCATCGGCGACCGCCTCCTCGGCAGCGACGACGGCGAACTGCTGAAAGCGGGCCATGCGCCGGGCCTCTTTGGGATTGAGGATCGCCGAGGGGTCGAAATCGTCGATGTAGGCGGAGAAACGGGTGGTGAACTCGCTCGCATCGAAGTGAGTTATGGGCCTGACGCCCGAGCGGCCCTGTTCCAAAGAGGCGGCAAACGGCTCCCTGCCCACCCCGATGGGCGAGACCACTCCTAAGCCGGTGATGACTACGGTGCGCACGGTCACTCCCCTTCCCCGCTCTCGTCCCACTCGGAGACGAGCCGCCCCATGAGCTCAGCAACGGTCGGGACGTCATGAATACGCGCGGCAGACGAGCCCGCGAAGACCAGTCCATCTTCGACGTCACCACGCTGGGCGCGCTCGAGGCGTTCGACGATGCAGTAGTCCTTGCCGCACTTCTTGAGGCAGGAGATGCACTGCCCGATCGCCGGGAACTCTCCCTCGGCCATGCGGCGGGAGAAGGGGTTGCGAATCGCGCGCCCCGGCAGTCCTACGGGACTCTTCACGAGCACGATGTCATCATCGGTCGCATCGACATACATCTGCTTGAAAGCGTCAGGGGCGGACGACTCAACCGTGGCTGCGAATCGAGAGCCCATCTGCACTCCGGCGGCTCCGGCTGCAAGCGTACGCCTGATATCGGCCCCGGTGACGACACCGCCGGCGCCGATGACGGGAACGTCGACCGCTTCCACGATCTCCGGCAACAGGTCGAGCATCGGGCGATCGGTACCCAGATGGCCTCCGGCCTCGACGCCCTCAACGACGACGGCGGCAGCGCCGAAGCGCTCCGCCAACTTGGCGACCCGTGCGGATCCGACGATCGGAACCACCGGCACGCCGGCGTCGCCGGCCCACTCGAACACGTCACGCGAGAACCCTGCACCGGCGACGATAAGATCCGTTCCGCCCTCTAGCGCTGCATGGACGAGTTCCTTGAAACGGCGGACGGCCACCATGATGTTGACGCCGACGACGCCTGTGGTCGTGGCGCGTGCTGCGCGCATCTCGTCGCGCATCTCGTCGGGACTTAGACCTGAGCCTGCGATCAGGCCGACACCGCCGGCCTCGGCCACCGCAGAGGCGAGCGGAGCCAACGATATCCGCACCGCCATGCCGCCCTGCACGATCGGAAGGCGTGCGGTCTTGGTGCCGATGGTAAGAGCAGGCATCTCGGGCACGGTATGACTCCCGGGTGGGGGACGTTTCACAACGGACGGACCCGTGCCCCGGCCCGCATCCGTCGTGTGGACCGGTGGGCCGGGGCGATCGAAGCACGTCCTGTCAGGCGTTTGCCTCGATGTAGGCGACGGCGTCGGCGACTGTCTTGATCGACTCGACATCCTCGTCTGGGATCGAGACGTTGAACTCGGCCTCAAGCGCCATGACGAGCTCGACAAGGTCGAGCGAGTCGGCGCCGAGGTCGTCGATGAAGGCCGCCTCTTCGGTCACATCGTCACGCTCAACGTTCAGCTGGTCGACGATGACCTCGGTTACCTTCTCCAAGATCTCTTCACGCTCCATAGGTACAACAACACCTCCTCCCGGGGGGCTGGCAGTACCACCCGCGGACACTCTAAACGAACGTCATGCCCCCGTCGACAGCGAGGACCTGACCGGTGATGTATCGGGCCTCGTCGGATGCGAAGAACGCGACCGCAGCGGCGACATCCTCGGGCGTGCCGAACTCCTTCATGGCTATCTGGCCGAGGGCCGCACTGCGGACCGGCTCGGAGAGAGTCGCCGTCATCTCGGTCTCGATGAAGCCGGGTGCGATGGCATTCACGCGCACCGACCGCGGCGCGAGTTCACGTGCAACGGACTTCGTGAAACCGATCAGCCCGGCCTTCGCCGCCGCGTAGTTCGCCTGCCCGGCGTTACCCACCAGTCCGATGACCGATGCGATGTTGATGATCGAGCCGCTCCGCGCCTTCATCATCACTTTTGCGGCTGCACGCGTCATCGCGAAGGCCCCACCCAGATTCGTATCGATCACTGACCTCCAGTCGTCGTCGGACATCCGGACAAGCAGCCCGTCGCGGGTTATACCAGCGTTGTTGACGAGGATGTCGAGTGATCCCAGCTGTGCTACGGTCGTCTCGACGAGTCGTGTGCACGATTCCGGCTCGGAAATGTCGGCCTGCAGCGGCCAGGCGCGACCGCCGAACTCTTCGATGGACCTGACGACATCATCAGCGGCCTGTGCGCTTGCGGAGTAGTTCACGACGACGTCGGCTCCACGCCGGGCGAGTTCTGTCGCGATAGCCGCACCTATACCACGGGAGCCGCCGGTGACGAGGGCGGACCTGCCTTCGAGCACCTTCATCTGAGAACCTCCTCGACGAGGGCCTGAACACCTGTTTCCTCCACACTGACCGCGTCGATCTCGGGCACGCGTCTGGCCAACCCGCGCAGCACCGAGCCGGGACCGGCTTCGATGAGAGTGATCGGTGCGTACCGAGCGAACGCGCGCATCGTCTCGCTCCAGCGAACCGGAGAGACCATCTGTGACGATAACGCGGTCCGGATCTCGGCAGCGGTGGTGGTCGGCTCGGGCCTCGTGTTCTGTATGACCGGGATGGCAGCATCACGAAGCTCCACGCCGTCGAGCAGTGCCGAGAAGCCCTCAGACGCCCGCGCCATCATCGGGGAGTGAAATGCTCCGGCTACATCGAGGGGCACGACCCGGCGAGCACCGGCTACGAGCAGCACATCTCCAGCACGCTCGACTGCTTCCCGGGCCCCGGAGATCACGACCTGGCCGGGAGAATTGTCGTTGGCGACCCAGACGTCATCAACCTCGGCAATCGCGTCTGAGATCACCCGGGTGTCCAGTCCGAGGACCGCTGCCATGGTGCCCGGCCTGTCTCCTGTGGCTTCGGACATCAACCGCGCACGCTCGCAGAGGAGTTCGAGGCCGGCTTCTACCGAGTAGACTCCGGCAAGCGCGAGCGCCGCGAACTCACCGAGACTGTGCCCGGCGAGAGCGACGGGACGGATACCGAGGTCGACGAGTGTCGTTCCCCACGCCCAATCCGCCAGGTAGAGCAGGGGCTGGGCGACGCGCGTATCGGCGAGTTGGTGTGGAGTCCCCTCGTGCGCCAGATATCTCAGCTCGCGACCGCTGAATGCCTCGGCAGCGTCGAGCAGACGATCGAGAGAGTCGAGTTCGGGAACGGCGTCGAGCATACCTGCCCGCTGTGAACCCTGACCGGGGAATATGAAGGCGGCATTCATATGCGTCACGCGTCCGCCGTGCAGTACGTATTGCCGAGGCGACTCATAGTTTCCAGTGCTTCGGCAACCATCTGTTCCAGGATTTCAGCGGCCGGCTGGACACACTCGACCATGGCGGCGGACTGACCGGCCATGATCGAACCCATTTCCAGGTCGCCTTCGCGCATACACGCCGCAAGCTTCCCGCTGCCGAGGATCTCGATCTCCTCGGGACGGTTGTCACGGTCGAGTTCGGAGATCGCTTTGGCGAGCTTGTTCTTGATGACGCGAACAGGATGGCCCGTCGACACTCCGGTGACGATGGTGTCGCGGTCCCGGGCCTTGACGATGCGCTGCTTGACGTCGGGATGGATGGTGCACTCGGTTGCGCACATGAAGCGGGTGCCGACCTGGACACCTTCGGCGCCGAGGGCAAATGCGGCGGCGATACCTCGCCCATTCGCGATACCGCCGGCAGCTACCACCGGAATGGATACCGCGTCGGCCAGTTGCGGAGTCAGCACCATGGTAGTGAGATCGCCGATGTGTCCTCCGGCCTCCATACCCTCACCGATGATCGCGTCCGCGCCGATGGATTCCAGTCGTTTCGCCAAAGCGATGCTCGGGGTGATGGGTACGACCTTGATTCCCTTGTCGTGAAACGCACTCATGTACTTGCCGGGATTGCCGGCTCCCGTCGTCACGACGTGGACACCCTCCCGAAGGACCATCTCGACGAGTTCGTCGATGTGAGGCGTCAGGAGCATGAGGTTCACTCCGAAGTGACGATCAGTGAGCTCCTTGGCGAGCCGTATCTGCTCGCGCAGTAGCTGAGTGGGCATATGCCCCGCACCGATCACGCCGAGCCCCCCGGCGTTGCTTACCGCAGCAGCGAGTTCAGCAGTCGCGGTCCACGCCATGCCGCCTTGGATAATCGGGTACTCGATATCGAGCAGCTCGGTGAGCCGGGTCCGAAGGACCATCTCATGCCTCCTTGGTAGGTCGTGCCAGTGTCCATCGGACGACGGCCGCACCCCAGGTGAGCCCCGCGCCGAACCCGACGAGCGCCACGAGGTCGCCCGGTGCAAGTCGTCCGCTAGTATACAGGTCGTCCAGAGCCAGCGGGATCGAGCCCGCCGACGTGTTGCCGACGCGGTCGACGTGGCTGAAGACGCGATCGTGGGGCAGCCCCAGACGCTTCTCAACGGTCCGTATGATCCGCTGGTTGGCCTGGTGAGGCACGAGCCAATCGAGATCGGCAACGGTCAGACCGCTCGCCTCGAGCGCTTCGATGGTCGCCCGGGGTATGACGTTGACTGCGAACCTGAAGACCTCGTTACCGTTCATAGTGAGGTAGTTCGTCCGAGCAGCCAGCACTTCACGGGTTACCGGCGCGGCAGATCCTCCTGCGGGTATCTTCAGCAGATCGGCACCCGCGCCGTCTGCGCCGAGCGAGACGGCGAGAACGCCGGCCTCCTCCCCTGCCTCGAGGATGACCGCACCGGCCCCGTCGCCGAACAGGACACACGTCGTCCGATCGGTGAAGTCGATATGCCGGGTCAGTGCATCGGCACCGACTACGGCGACGCGCGTCGCACGGTGGGATTCGATCGCCGCCGCACCGGCATGCAGTGCGTACACGAAGCCCGAGCACGCAGCGTTGACGTCGTACGAGGGGCAGCTCATGCCGAGGTCATGTTGGACCAGGCACGCAGTGGACGGGAAGATCATATCCGGACTCGAAGTACCGACTATGAGGAGATCGATGTCCCCCGGACCCAGACCGGCGCACGTGAGCGCCGCGGAGAGCGCCTTCTTCGCAAGATGAGAGGTGGCTTGCCCCTCGTCGACAATGCGCCGTTCCCGGATACCGGTGCGAGAGACGATCCACTCATCGGAGGTCTCGACCAGTGCCTCGAGATCGGTGTTCTTCAACACACGTTCGGGCAGGCAGGAGCCAATGCCTGTGATGCGTGCGCTGATACTCATCGAGGTATCATGCTCCTCAGGGTGACG